>NZ_JBSGBK010000104.1:0-28299 GCF_053601215.1 Amycolatopsis sp. NPDC004772 | reverse complement strand
GACGGCCGCGAGCAGGGACCAGAAGTACCGCTCCTTGCCGTAGCCGAAGGGGATGCGTGTTCAGCAGGCGCCGCCGTCGCTCCAGACGGCCCACGAGGTGGGCGCGCCCGGCTCGGCGCCGGTCGAGTACCACAGCGAAGTCCACTTGTGACCGTTGTGCCCGACGACGTCGTTGGGCACGTAGGCCTTGGCGGAGTCCCACTCGGCGAGCCCGTCGCAGCCGGTCGGCGGGGTGCCGGTGCCGACGGTGAGCGAGAACTGCGCGGTGTGGTCGGCGTCGGTGCCGTCACCGCTGACCGTCACCTGGCTGGTGCCCTCCGGCGTGGTCGCCGAGGTGGTGATGGTCAGCGTCGCCGTGCCGCCGGAGGAGATGCTCGCCGGGCTGATCGTCGCCTTCGCGCCCTCCGGCAGGCCGGTGGCCTCCAGCTGCACGGTCTGGGCGTTGCCGGAGGTGATCCGGGTGGTCACCGTGGTGGTCGCGGTCTGTCCGGGTTGGACGGACGCCGACGTCGGCGACAGCGTCAGCGAGTAGTCGTTGCCGGCGGGCGGCTGGCCGGTGCAGGTCGGCTCCCCGCTGACCGCCGGCACGCTCACCGCGTCCCACGCGGCCTTGGTGCTGGCGAACTCGGCGCAGCTGCCGGGGAACAGCGCGACCGCGGCTTCCAGGGTGGCCTTGCGGGCCGCGCGGTGGTTCCACGACGACGTCTTCTTCAGCAGGCCGTTGTAGAAGATCTTGCCGGCCTTCTGGATGCCGACACCGGTGACCGACGAGTTGTTGCACGTCGGGCTGGCCGCACTGCCCTGGGAGAGCAGGTAGAACCAGTGGTTCTGCGGGCCCGCGGCGGCGTGCACCTCGGTGCTCGGGATCGACGAGGAGTAGCAGTTCGGGTCGCCGACCTTCGACGGGTTGTCCATGTAGCGGATCGGGCCCTGGCCGACCAGGTTGACGCCCTCGCCGACGCTGAAGTCCGGCGTGTCCTTCGGGTTGTTGGCGTAGAACTCGGTGAGCGCGCCGAAGATGTCGCCGGTGGACTCGTTGAGCCCGCCGTTCTCGTTGCCCGAGCCCGCGCCGCCCGGCGTGGTCTGGAAGATCGCGTGCCCGAACTCGTGACCGACGACGTCCATCGGCGTCGCCTGGCGGTGGTTGTCCTGCGAGTGCCCGAAGTGCGTCGACGAGCCGTCCCAGTAGGCGTTGACGTCGTTGAGGCCGACGCTCGCGCGGAACCCGCCGCCCGCCCCGTCGATGCCGGTGCGGCCGAGCCACTCGCCGAGCATCTTCCACTCGGTCTGGACGCTGTAGAGGACGTCGACGCAGCCGGTCTCGAGGTCGGTGCCCGAGCCGTTGCCCCAGGTGTTGGAGCTCTTCGTGAAGATCGAGCCGCCCTCGCGGCCGCAGGCGATGCCGCGGCGGCCCGGGTCGGTCATCGAGTACGAGCTGCCGGAGCCGGAGGTGTCGATGGAGACGGTGCCGGCGTAGTAGGAGTTGCCGGTGCCGGCCTCGCGGACGTCGTCCCGCGTGTCGAGGACCTTCCCGGTCGCGCCGTCGACGAAGACGTGCAGGCGGGTGGGCTTGCCGTTCGTGCGGCCGCTGACGACGACCTCGTAGGCGAGCTTCGGGGCGTCCCCGGCCAGCACGACCAGCTTCGGCGCCTCGGCCTTGTCCACTGTGGAGACTTCGCCCACGGCGACCTTCGTGGCCTGCTCGGCCTTCAGCGTGGCCTGCGTGCCGACGGTGAGCGGAGCGGTGTGCGCGGCTTCGGTGCTGCGGACGTGCCCGGCGCCGTCGGCGACGACCACCGCGTCCCCGCCGATGACCGGCAGACCGTGGTAGGTGCGCTGGTAGGAGGCGTAGTAGAGCCCGCCGCCACCCGGGGTGACTCCGGTGCGGACGAAGGCCTCCCCGGCACCCTTCGCGAGCCGGTCGGCGCCGTTGAGGGCGGCCTGGTCGGCGGCGCGGGCGGCGAGCGCCTCGGGCGGGGTGGCGGCGGGAGGAGCGGGGGCGGCGGCGGCCGGGATCGCCGGCACCGCGAACGACAGGGCCAGGCCGGCGATCGCCGCCAGCCCACGTGGGGATCTCATGGGGAACCTTTCCGGGGACCGGGGAGGAGTGTGCCCGGAGGAATAACTGCTGTTATTGCGCCGGACGCGTCCGAGTAAAGGTTCCGCTCGCGGACGGGTCAATGGGCCGAACGGAGCAGCGCAGCCCGGTGACGATCGATCGAAGGCGGACAAAACCGCAGGTCGCGAGCGAAGAGCAGACTGGTCTGAACCAATTCACAGACTTTCGTAGGAAAGTTGCTTTGGTTCGGACCACTGAGCCCGCTGGTCCGCTATTCGGCGCCGGTCGCCGAGTCCAGGCCGCGCCGGTAGGCCTCGACGGCTGCGTCGAGATGACCACGTTGTCGGAGCGCGTCGCCGAGCCGCAGGGCGGTCGAAACCGCCGCGCCGTGCAGGGATGCCCCCGTCTGGATTTCGAAGGCTTCGCGCAGCAGGCGGGTCGCCGTCTCGGCGTCCCCCCGGGCCGCGGCGATCTGGCCCAGCAGGCTGGTCGCCTCGCCCAGCGACTCGACGTCCCGGGACAGCAGCTCGCGGACCTCGGAAACGAGCGCGGCCGCCTCCTCCGGCGCTCCCTGCCGGAGCCGGACCTCGGCCAGTTCGAGCGTCGCCCCGGCGAAGCCCTCGTCGGCGCCGATCGCCGCCAGCTGGTCACGGGCCGCCGTCAGTTCCGCGCGGGCCTCGTCGAGGCGGTTCAGGTGGCGCAGCAGGTAGCCGCGGGCCCAGCGGCAGCGGGCCGCGTCGCGGTCGAACCCGACGGATGCGAACAGCCGGCACGCCTCGGTGAGGTCCTCGTCCGCCCGGTCCGCGCGGCCGGTCGCCTGCCAGACCTGCGAGGCCTGCCGGTGGAACCGCGCGACGAAGTCCGGCCGGGTCGCCGCCCGCGCCAGCCGCCGCCCGTCCTCGGCCGCGCGGCGGGCCCGGTGCAGGCCGCCCATCTCCATCAGCGGGTGGATCAACGCCGTGAGCAGGCACAGCTCGGCGTCCGGATCGGCCGGCCGCGCGGCCAGCTCGGCCTCGACCCGCGCGATCGCCGTGCCCGCGTCGCCGCGCTGGAACCGGCAACCCGACCACCGGTGCACGATCATCGCCCGCAGCCACGGCGGTGCCGCGCCGGCCAGTTCTTCGGCGTGCTCCAGAGCCTCCTGCGCTCCCGAGACGTCGAAGAGCTGCCACTTCACCTCGGCCTGGCAGAACCGGGCGTAGCACTCGACGTCGTCGAGGTGGTAGCCCGCCGCCTGCTTGCCCGCGGCCGCGAACCGCTCCTCGGCGGCGGCGATCCGGCCCTGCTCCAGGTCGCGGTAGCCCTCGTCCAGCGCCGCGCGCAGCTCGTCCGCGACGCCGGGTGGCCGGCCGAACCGCAGCTCGTCGACGGTCAGCCCGAGCCGGCCGGCCAGGTAGGCGAGCATCTCCTCCGACGGCGGGCGGCTGCCGGTCTCGACCTTCGCCAGGAACCCCCGGTCGTACCCCGGCTCGGCCAGCTCGCGCTGGGTCCAGCCGCGGCCGGTGCGCAGCCGCCGGATCCGCGCTCCGAGCGGTTCGGCGGGGGCACTGGTCATCTCCCCACGGTAGGTCATCGGCGCGGCGGCCGTGGAAACGGACATATTGACGCCTCCGGGCAGGCCGGGATAGCGTTCTCCGCTAAATAGGAAACTTTCCTAACAAAGTGGAGGCCGATCATGCGCCTGCTTCCCCTCGCGACGGCGGCCGTGCTCGCCGTGCCCCTCGCGGCCACCCCGGCCGAGGCCGCGACGCCGGCCGAGGTCCGGGTCGACCAAGTCGGCTACGCGCTGGGCGAGGCGAAGCACGCGTACCTGCTCGGCGGCACGGCCGGGAAGTTCGCCGTCGTCGACGAGCGCGGCCGCGTGGTTCGCGAAGGCCGCACCGGGGCGAGCCTGGGCGCCTGGAACGCGCGGTACCCGGCGGTGTTCGACCTCGACCTGTCCGGTGTGGACAGACCGGGTACGTACCGGGTCAAGGCCGCCGGAGCGACGTCGCCGCCGTTCCGGATCGACACCGCGCGCCGCCTGTTCCGCCCGCTGGTGCGGGCCACCACCGAGTTCTTCCAGGCCCAGCGCGACGGCCACGACGTGATCCCCGGCCGGCTCGACCGCAAGCCGTCGCACCTGGCCGACCGGACGGCGACGGTGTACGCGGAGCCGAAGTTCGCAGGTGAAGGCGGGGACGAGATCGTCGAACCGCTGAAGCTGCAGGGCGGCCCGGTCGACGTCGAAGGCGGCTGGGTCGACGCCGGCGACTTCGTGAAGTTCACCTCCAACACCGCGTATTCGCTGGCCGAGCTCGGTTTCGTGCTGCGCGACGACCCCGATCCGGTGCTGGCCAAGGAGGTTCGCTTCGGCCTCGACTGGCTCGACAAGGTCTGGGACGGCCGCACGAAGACGCTGTACGCCCAGGTCGGCATCGGTACCGGCAGCGAGGAGTTCGGCTTCCTCGGCGACCACGACGTCTGGCGCAACCCGCAGGACGACGACGCGCTCGACGTCAAGCCCGGCGATCCCGCCTACTTCGTCAAGTACCGGCCGGTGTTCCCCGCGGCCCCGGCGGGCGCGCCGCTGTCGCCGAACCTGGCCGGCCGCGTCGCGGCGGCGTTCGCGCTGGGGGCGCAGGTGTCCGCCCACCGCGACCCGCGCCTCGCCCGCCACTACCTGACCGAGGCGGCGGCCGTCTTCGCGCAGGCCAAGACGACCGGTGTCGGCGAGCTCGTCACCGCGTTCCCGCACGCCTACTACCCGGAATCGTCGTGGGAGGACGACCTGGAGCTGGGCGCGACCCAGCTCGCCCTGGCGGCCCGGGCCTTGAAGGACCCGCGAGCCGACGGCTGGGCCCGCGACGCGGCGAAGTGGGCGAAGGCCTACATCGGCAGCGGTGACACGAGCACGTTGAACCTCTACGACACGAGCGCGCTCGCCCACGCCGACCTGGCCGGCCTGCTGCGCACCGGCGTCCCGGGCGCGGCGCTCGGCGTCCGCGACCTGGCCGCCGACCTGCGGCGCCAGCTCGACTCCGGCGTCGAGGCGGCGAAGACGAGTCCATTCCGGACAGCGGTCGACGTCACCGACTTCGACGCGGCCAGCAAGAGCTTCGGCTTCGCCGCGACCGCGCGGCTGTACCAGCGCGTCACCGGCGATGCGCGGTACG
Organism: Amycolatopsis sp. NPDC004772; assembly: GCF_053601215.1. NCBI lineage: Bacteria > Bacillati > Actinomycetota > Actinomycetes > Pseudonocardiales > Pseudonocardiaceae > Amycolatopsis > Amycolatopsis sp. NPDC004772. The sequence continues at coordinate 23,085 of NZ_JBSGBK010000104.1, read as the reverse complement.
CCGCGTTCGGCGCGCAGCAACGGAACTTCACGCTCGGGGCCAACGCCTGGGGCGTCTCCCTCGTGGTCGGCGTCGGCACGACGTCCCCGCGGTGCCCGCACCACCAGGCCGCGAACCTCGCCGGGCCGTCGAAGGTGCTCTACGGCGCGGTCGTGAACGGCCCGAACGGCGCGGACAACTTCGCCGACCTGCCGTTCCCGGCGGGTGCCACGGAGTGCACCCGTCCGTATGAATCCTTCGACGGCCGGGGAAGCCGCTACGCCGACGACCTGAGTTCATGGCCCAGCAACGAGCCCGCCATCGACTTCACCTCCACGGCGTTGTTGGCATTCTCGCTGGCGGGCAGGCCGTAGCATGGGGAAGTGAGCGAACAGTCTGAATGGCCGGACGGCCAGTACCCCGAACGCCCGGTGGAGCGGCACAAGGGCCCGGTCGTGCTGCGCCGCGACCGCCGCGACCAGGGCAGCACCACCGACCAGCGGCTCCTGGACTCGCGCGGCCCGAGCGACTGGGTGCACACCGACCCGTGGCGCGTGCTGCGGATCCAGGCCGAGTTCGTCGAAGGCTTCGGCGCGCTCGCCGAGGTCCCGCGGGCGGTGACCGTGTTCGGCTCGGCCCGCACCAAGCGCGACAACCCGGAGTACGAGCTCGGCCGCAAGATCGGCGGGGCGCTGGCCAACGCCGGGTTCGCGGTGATGACCGGCGGCGGGCCGGGCGCGATGGAGGCGGTCAACCGCGGCGCGGCCGAGGCCGGCGGCTTCTCCGTCGGGCTCGGCATCGAGCTGCCGTTCGAGCAGGGCCTGAACCCGTGGGTCGACCTCGGCGTCAACTTCCGCTACTTCTTCGCCCGCAAGACGATGTTCATCAAGTATTCGCAGGCCTTCATCTGCCTCCCCGGCGGCTTCGGCACGCTCGACGAGCTGTTCGAGGCGCTGACCCTGGTGCAGACGAAGAAGGTCACGAAGTTCCCGGTGGTGCTGTTCGGCAGCGACTACTGGGGCGGCCTCTACGACTGGATCAAGAACTCGGTCATGGCCGAGGGCAAGATCAGCCCGCACGACCTGGACCTGCTGCACGTCACCGACGACATCGACGACGCCGTCCGCGTGGTCCAGGAGTCCTACCAGGCGTGGGAGGACACGCACTGATGCGGCGGATCTGTGTCTTCTGCGGCTCGTCCATGGGCTTTTCGCCGCGGTACGCCGAGCAGGCGGCCGCGCTCGGGAAGCTGCTGGCCCAGCGCGGCATCGGGCTGGTCTACGGCGGCGCGAGCGTCGGCACGATGGGCGTGGTCGCCGACGCCGCCCTGGCCGCGGGCGGCGAGGTGATCGGCGTGATCCCGGAGGCGCTGTCGTCGGTCGAGATCGCCCACGCCGGCCTGTCGGAGCTGCACGTGGTCGCGGACATGCACGAGCGCAAGGCCAAGATGGCGGCCCTCTCCGACGGCTTCGTGGCGCTGCCGGGCGGCGCGGGCACCCTGGAGGAGCTGTTCGAGGTCTGGACGTGGGCCCAGCTCGGCCTGCACGGCAAGCCGATCGGCCTGGTCGACGTCGACGGGTACTACGCGCCGCTGCTGGCGTTCGCCGACCACATGGTGACGGAGGGCTTCGTCCAGGACGGCTACCGGAAGCTCCTGCTGACCGACGCCGACCCGGCCGCGCTGCTGGACAAGTTCGAGGCGTACGAGCCGCCGGCGCCGCCGAAGTGGGCGAAGGAGCCACCGGGTATCTGACGTCGTGAACCCGTGGGTCCAGGCCGGAGCGGCGCTGGTCGTAGGTCTGCTGACCGCGACCGGCGCGTTCGTCGGCGTGCGGTTTTCCGTGCGGGGCAACGACCGCGCGACGGAGCAGCGCGAGCTGGCCGGCCGCCGGGAAGAGTGGTGGCGGCGGTTCACGTGGGCGTCGGAGCTTGCCCTCTCCGAGTCGCCGGCGAAGCGGGTGGCCGGGCTGAAACTGCTGGCGAAGCTGGCACAGTCGGAACTCGCGACCCGCGACGAGTGGGAGTTGCTCGACGTGTTCCAGGGACGTGTACTGGACAAGCTCCTCGACGACCTCCCGGAGAGCTGATGGACATCACGGAAGAGCACGTCGCCGCGGCTCAGCTGCGCCTCGTCCTGGACGAAAAGCTGGGCCGGGCGACGCCGGAGCGGGTACGCCGGGTCGCCGCGGCCGAGGCCGGGTCGCCACCCGTCACCCCGGTCCCGGTGGCGCTGCCGGAGAGCGACTTCTCCGTGGTGGGCCGCTACCTCCAGGCGATCGGGGAGCTACGCGAGAAGGCGACGCCCGCGCGCTTGGCCGAGCGGTTCGGCCATTCCGGACCAGCCACGAACGCCATGCTCCGGCGGCTGCAGCGTGACGGCCTGATCAGCGGCTCGGGAGAGCCTCCGCTCCTTCTCACCCCCGCGGGTGCGCAAGTCCGCGGCGCCTTCGACCGCCTCGACCGGGATCTGATCCTGGGCTGGCCGGTCTGGGCCGACGTCGAGGGCGCCGTCCTCGAGGTGCTCAACGCCCTCACCCGCCACTCGGGCGAGCAGGCCGGCTGGATCTTGACCCGGCAGGGGACCGACGAAGTCCGCATCGGCAACCTGACGGAGCCCGAAGTCGGGGTCGTCCTCGCGACGGTGGCGGACTGGACCTCGCGCCACCCCGGTTCGGACGTGGACGTCCGCCGAGGTGCGCGGGTTGCCGAAGTGCGGGCCGAAGACGCGGGTAACATCGCCGCGTTGATTGCGGCCCTCGCGGTCTAAGCCACGCCCTCGCTCGGCCGCTTGTGGTAGGTGTCCACGTACTCCTGCCCGGAGATCTCCAGGATCGCGTACATCACCTCGTCGGTGACCGACCGCCGGATCGCCGGGGCGTAGTCCTGGCCCTCGTAGCGCGAAAAGTCCAGGGGCTTGCCGAACGTGATGCCGATCTTCGCCGGCCGGGGGATGCGGGCGCCGTCCGGCTGGAGGTTCTCCGTGCCCGTCAGCGCGACCGGGACCACCTTCGCGCCGGTCGCCAGGGCCAGGGCCGCGACACCGGTGTGACCCCGGTGCAGCCGGCCGTCCAGCGACCGGGTGCCCTCCGGGTAGATCGCGAAGACGCCGCCCGCGTCGAGGACCTTGCGGGCCGCCTCCAGGGCGGCCAGCCCGGCCTGGGCGTTGCCGCGCTCGACCGGGACGTAGCCGAGGCCGCCGAGGAAGCCCGCCAGGGCCTTGCCCTTGAGGCCCTTGCCGACGAAGTACTCCGCCTTGCCGAGGAACTTGACCTGCCGCGGGGTCGCGAACGTGATCACGCCGGTGTCGAGGGCGGCGCGGTGGTTGGCCGCCAGCAGCACCGGGCCGCTGAGCGGCACGTTCTCCACGCCGTGCACTTCGGGCCGGTACACCGCCCTGACCAGCGGTCCCAGCACGAACCGGACAAGCAGCGCGATCAAGTGGTCCTCCTCCTCGGGTGCGGTGCCCCCAGCATGGCACGATCGTTACTCGTGAGTTGGTTCGAGCGGCGTACGTGGCAGGAACCCGGTTGGACGCCCGCGGACATCGTGGCCGCGAAGGGTGACCGGACGGTTTCGGTCGTGCTACCGGCGCTGGACGAAGAGCGAACCGTGGGTGACGTCGTCGCGTCGGTGCGTCCCCTCCTCGGGAGCGTCGTCGACGAGCTCGTCGTCGTCGATTCCGGCTCGACCGACGACACGGTGCGAACCGCCGAGGCCGCGGGCGCGCGGGTGGTCCGCCGCGAGGACGTCCTGCCGGACCTGCCGCCGGTGCCCGGCAAGGGCGAGGTGCTGTGGCGGTCCCTGGCCGCGACGAGCGGCGACTTCGTCGTCTTCCTCGACTCCGACCTGGTCGACCCGGACCCGGCGTTCGTGCCCTCGCTGCTCGGCCCGCTGGTCACCGAAAGCGGTGTCCACCTGGTCAAGGGCTTCTACCGCCGCCCGCTGCGGCTGGAGAGCAGCGGCGGCGGGCGCGTCACCGAGCTGCTGGCGCGGCCGGTGCTCTCGGCACTGCGCCCGGCGCTCGGCGGCCTGATCCAGCCCCTCGGCGGCGAGTACGCGGGCACCCGCGAGTTCCTCGAGTCGGTGCCGTTCGCGGCCGGCTACGGCGTCGAGATCGGCCTGCTGCTCGACGCCGAGGCGCGGTACGGCCTCGACGGGCTCGCGCAGGTCAACCTCGGTGTTCGCAAGCACCGGAACCGGTCCCTCGCCCAGCTGGGCGCGATGTCCCGGCAGATCCTCGGCACCGCACTGGACCGCTGCGGCGTCCCGGCCGCCGACGCGCCGTTCACGCAGTTCGTGCAGGTCGACGAGGAGTGGCTGCCGGACGTCACGGAGGTCCGGGTCGCCGACCGGCCGCCGATGCGGGACGTACTCGCCCGTCCTCGAGGGTGAGCACCTCGTCGAAGCCGGCGAGGTGCTCGGGGCGGTGGGTGACGAGCACCACGCTGCCCTCCGCCTTCGCGAGGACCCGCGCCAGGACGGCGTCGCCGTGGGCCGGGTCGAGGCCTTCGACGGGCTCGTCGAGCACCAGGACCTTCGGTGCGGCCAGGACCGCCCTGGCCAGGACCAGCCGTTGCCGCTGACCGCCGGACAGCGCGTCGCCGTCGGGGCCGGTGTCGCGGTCGAGGTCCACGTCGAAGCCGGCGGTTCCGCAGGCGTCCCGCAGCTCGTCGTCGGTCGCGTCCGGCTTGGCGAGCAGGAGGTTCTCGCGGACGGTCGTGTGGAAGACGTGGGCGTCGGCTTCGGCGCCCGAGACGATCGCCGGCAGGTCCCGGTACTCGCCGAGCGGATGGCCGTCGAGGGTGACCCGGCCGTCGGTCGGCGCCTGGCTGCCGAGCAGGAGGCGCAGCAGCGTCGTCTTCCCGGCACCGCTGGGGCCGAGGATCCCGACGCGCTTGCCGGGCGGCAGGTCGAGGTCGACGTCCTTGAGCGCCGGAGGCCGTCCGGGGTGCCGGACACCGGCCTTTTCGAGCCGGAAATGGCCCTCTCGCGCGGTACGGGGGCCTTCCGGCACGGCGGGTTCGGCGAGCACGGCCCGCACCCGGGCCGCGGACGCGCGGATCTCGGGCACGCGCCGGGCCGCGCCGATCAGCGGGAGGACGACCTCGAAGGCCGTCACCGCCGCCAGGGTCAGCGCCGCGGTCCACGGAACCGAGGCGTGGCAGAGTAGCGCGACGGCGACGGAGGTGCCGAGCTGGACGAGCACGCCAGCCGCGCTGACCAGGGCGGTCTTGGCCGCGGCCGCCCGCTCGCCCGCGGTGATCTCGTCGACGACGTGCGTGGCGCGTTGCCGGTGTTCCTCGAGCGCTCCGGCGGCGACGAGCTCCCGATGCCCGGTGACGAGCTCGACGGCAAGTTCGGCGAGCTCGGCCCGCCTCGGGGCACTTTCCCGCGCCGCCTCGGCGGTGAGGCGGACGACCAGCCACGGAAGAACCACCCCCGCGACGACCAGCCCGGCGGCCAGCGCCCCGGCGGCCGGCAGCGACGCGGTGGCCGTGACACCGGCGGCGACGGTCCCCACGAGCCCGGCGACCCCGGCGGGCAACAGCCACCGCAGGACGGCGTCCTGCAGAGCGTCCACATCGGACACCAGCCGGGTGACGAGGTCGCCGCCGGAGTACCGCGCGCCGGGGACGAGGGCCTGGTAGACGCGGGACCGCAGCTCGCCGAGCCACCGGAGGACGACGTCGTGCCCGGCGAGCCGTTCGGCGTACCGGAGGCCACCGCGCAGGAGGGCGAGGGTGCGGACGGCGACGATGGCGACGGTGAGGGCGGCGAGCGGCGGCCGTTCGGCGGCCCGCAGCAGCAGCCAGGCGGCGGTGGCCATCAGGGCCAGGGCGGCCAGTTCGGCGGCGGCCCCGAGGAGTCCGGCGCGGAGGAGCCGGAGCACGTCCTTTGTGGACAGGTTCACGCCGCCACCTCCGCGCCGACCCGGCCGCCCCGGAGTTCGAGCACCCGGTCGGCGAGGGAGACCATCGCCGGGCGGTGGGCCACCAGGACCGCCGTCCGGCCCGGGAGCAGCCGCCGGGTCGCCGACAGCACGGTCTCCTCGGTCTTGGCGTCCAGCCGTGCCGTCGGCTCGTCGAGGAGGAGCAGGCCCGCCGAAGTCCGGGCGAGCGCCCGCGCGAGGCCGACCCGCTGCCGCTGCCCGGCCGACAGGACTTCGCCCAGCTCACCCACCGGCGTCTCATAACCCGCCGGGAGCCTCGCCGCCACCGAGTCCAGGGCCGCCGCCCGGGCCGCCGCCGGGATGTCCGCCGACGGGACGCCGAGAGCGATATTCGAAGCCAGCGGCCCCCGGAACAACGTCGGCCGCTGCGGCACCCACGCCACGTCGGCCAGCCAGTCCGCGGGCGACAGGGAACGCAGGTCCACCCCGTCGACCAGGACCCGGCCCGCGGACGGCGGCACGAACCCCAGCAGCACCGCCAGCACCGTGCTCTTGCCCGCCCCGCTCGGCCCGACCAGCGCCACCCGTGCCCCGGCCGGCACCGAGAAGTCCACTTCGGACAGTGCGGGCACCCCGTCGTAGGCGACCGAGACCCGCTCGAAGACCACCGAAGGCGCACCCCGCCGCCGGGTGAGCACCGCCGAGCGGGACCGGACGACCGGCACGGCGAGGGCTTCCCGCAACGCCGCCAGCCCTTCCGCCGCCGCGTGGAACTTCGCGCCCGCCGCCCGCAGCGGCAGGTACGCCTCGGGGGTCAACAGCAGGATCAGCAGCGCCGGACGCGCCTCGAGACCGCCCGAGAGCAGCCGGAACCCGATCGGCACCGCCACCAGCGCGACCGAGAGCGTCGCCACCAGTTCCAGCACCAGGGCCGACAGGAACGCCACCCGCAACGTCTTAATGGTCGCGTCGGCGTGCGCGGCCGCCATCGACCGCACGGTCGCGGCCTGCTCGGCGGCCCGGCCGAACACCTTCGCCGTCCCGAGCCCGCGGACGGTGTCCAGGAAGTGCCCGCCCAGCTTCGCCAGCAGCTCCCACTGGACGACCGCCTTCGCCTGCTTCCCGACCAGGACCGCGAACACCGGGATCAGCGGCAAGGTGACGACCACGACGAGGGCCGAGGTCAGGTCCGTCGTGAACAGCCGGACGATCACCGCGACCGGCACCACCACCGACACGACCAGCGACGGCAGGTACCCGGTCAGGTAGCTGTCCGTGGCGTCGACCCCGCGCGTGATCTGCGTCGCGACGACGCCGGCCCGGTCCGAAGCGGACCCGAGCAGCCGGCGCCGCAGCGCGCCGCGGACCGAGGCGGCGAACCGTCCACTGAGGACACCGTGGCCCCATGCGAGCGACGCCCGCGCGGCGATGGCCACGACCAGGAGCAGCGAAACGCCGCCGCCGGTGAGCAGCGTGGCGAGCCCCTCCGCCTGGAGGAGCACCGAAGCCGCGGTGAGCACCGCGAGCAAGCCCAATCCGGCCAGGTACCGCCGGAGTCCGGGTAGCGCAGGCACGGCGTCCCCCTAGAAGTGCAGCAGCGAGCGCTGGTCGACGGGACGGCGGTGGGCACGCCAGGTCAGCCACTGCACGACCAGCAGCACCAGCACCGCGGGCGGCGCGAACCAGGCGAGCACGGCGAGCGTCTCCGCCGCCGTCGCCGCCTCGTCGAGCGTCAGTGCGTACCCCGGCGAAGCCAGCACGGTGGGAAACCGCAGCGTCCCGGCGAGCAGCGCCGGGCAGGCGGCCAGGACCATCGACCCGACGAGCGCGACCCGGTACCGCCGCACCGCCAGCCCGAGCCGGGCCACGGCGAACGCCGCGAACGCCACCGCGGCGACGACCGCACCGAGCACGGAACCGCCGTCGAGCGCGAAGTAGCCCCACACCGCGGCGATCACGAGGAACGCCAGCACCGGCGCCGAGAAGGCGCGCGCCAGCCGCACCGCGCGGCCGGTCAGTTCGGCCGGGGCCCGTACGGCCAGGAAAGCCGCCCCCTGCAAGCAGAACAGCGCGACGAACCCGAGTCCCCACAGCACCGCGTACGGGGAGAACAACGCGAGGACGTCTCGCGAAGGCGAGCCGTCCGGGGACAGCGGCAGCCCGAGGACGAGATTGCCGAGGAACAGGCCCCACGACAGCGCCGTCACCAGCGCGCCGCCGACGATGCCCGCCGTCCAGGCGCCGCGGCGGGCGTCCGGGCGGCGGCTGCGCAGCTGCATCGACGCGGTGAACGTCACCAGGCCGAGCAGGAGCGTCACGACCAGGACGTACGCCCCGGCGAACACCTTGCCCTCCAGGTGCGGGAACGCGCCGAAGAGCAGGCCGACGGCCGCGATCAGCCACACCTCGTTGGCCAGGAAGAACGGCCCGAGCGCGCCGAGCGTCTGGCGCCGCCGCCGCTCGTCGGCCTCGAACGCGGGCAGCAGCATGCCGACGCCGTAGTCGTACCCCGCGAGCGCGAAGTACCCGCAGGTCAGCAGGCCCAGGAGGCCCCACCAGAAGGTCGTCATCGGTCAGACTCCGCTCAGGACGGGCTGCTCGGCGGGCGCTTCGACCGGCTCCGGGCCGCGCCGGGCGACGCGCGCCATGAGCACCCAGTCGGCCACCGCGAGCGCGGCGAACAGCAGTGTGAAAGCGATGAAGGAGAACAGGATCTGGCCGGCCGGGACGTCCGCGATCGCGTCGGCGGTGCGCAGCTTCCCCCAGACCAGCCACGGCTGGCGGCCGAGTTCGCGCACCAGCCAGCCCATGATCGCGGCGGCGAACGGCAGCGGGATGGCCGCGACCATCAGGTAGTGCAGGAACCGCGCCTTCGTGAGCCAGTTCCGGAACAGCAGGAGCGTGCCGAGGAGCGCGCAGAGGAACATCAGGAACCCCAGCCCGATCATGGCGCCGAGCGGCACGCCGACCGCGCTTTCGCCCAGCTTGTCCGGCTGGTACGTCTTCAGCTCGCCGAACTGCGCGAAGCCCTGGTTGACGACGAAGATCGAGCCGACGAGCGCCGCCACCACACCGATCCGCATCGACCGCCGGAAGAACTCGACCTCGGTGGTGCGCTTGAGGAAGTGCCAGGCGCTGACGCCGACGACGAAGAACCCGCCGGTCACCAGCGCGGCGCTGAGGACGTGCGGCAGGGAGGCGACCAGCGCCGGGTTCGAGAACAGCGCGCCGAAGTCGTCGAGGCGCAGGGTGCCGTTCTCGACCCGGCTGCCGACCGGGTTCTGCAGGAACGAGTTGGCCAGCATGATGAACAGCGCCGACGCGTACGCGGTCAGCGTGACCAGCCAGAGCAGCGTCAGGTGCAGCCACTTGTTCATCCGCCCGAAGCCGAAGATCCACAGGCCGAGGAAGGTCGATTCGAGGAAGAACGCGACCAGCGTCTCGATGGCCAGCGGCGCGCCGAAGACGTCGCCGGCGAAGGCGGACAGGCCGGTCCAGGTCAGCCCGAACTGGAACTCCATCACGATCCCGGTGCCGATCCCGAGCGCGTAGTTGATCACGTACAGGCGGCCCCAGAAGCGCGTCATCCGCAGGAGCTCGGGCCGGCCGCCGAGCGTCCAGCGCGTCTGCATAACGGCCACCAGCGTGACCAATCCCAGGGTGAGCAGCACGAACAGGAAGTGGAACGAGGTCGTCGTCGCGAACTGGAGTCTCGCGATCGGAAGAGCGTTCATGTAGACAGGCTACACATAGTCTGTCTACATGTAGCGAGCCGATGTGTAGACTGCGTACCCATGAAGGCGGACACCCTGCGCGGACACCTCGACGCGTTGCTGCTGGCCGTGCTCGACGGCCGGAAACTGCACGGCTACGCGATCATCGAGGCGCTCCAGCTGCGCAGCGACGGCGCGCTCGACCTGCCCACCGGCACCGTGTACCCGGCGCTGCGCCGGCTCGAGCGGGCCGGCTGGCTGGCCAGCGAATGGGACGTCGTGTCCGGCCGCAAGCGGCGGACCTACCGGCTGACCCGCTCCGGTGAGCAGGCCCTGGCCGCGGAACGCGCCGAGTGGCGGGAGTTCACCACGGTCATCGGGGGAGTGCTGGGGACATGATCGACGAATACCTGGGGGAGCTGGACCGCAGACTGCACGGCTGCGGCCGGTTCAAAGCCGACCTGCTCGAGGAAGCCCGGGACGGGCTGCACGACGCCGCCGACGCCTACCGCGCGGGCGGCTGGAGCGACGAGGACGCGCAGCGCCGGGCGGTCGCCGACTTCGGTCCGGCGGCCGTCGTCGCCCGCGACTACCAGGCCGAGCTGGGCATGCTCAGCGGTGTCCGCACGCTGTGGAAGCTGGTGCTGGGCGTGCCGGCGATGCAGATCGCGTGGGACTACGCGCGGATCCTCACCTTCGGCGAGTGGACGCGGCTGTCGACGCCGTCGCCCGAGTGGTACATGGTGATCACGCGGGTCTCCCACGGCGCGGTGTTCCTCGTGCCGGTGATCGGCCTGGTCGCCCTGCTCGGGATCCGCTGGCTGAGCCGCCGCATCGACGGCACCGGGCTCGCCCGGTTCTGCGGGGTCCTGATCGCGCTCGCGGTCGGCGTCAACATCGGCTCCATCGGGCTGCTCATCGCGGCGACCGGCGTCGTCGACGTTTCGCGGCTGTTCCTGAGCGTCCCGTGCGCGCTCCTGATGTTCGCCTGGGTGGCGCTTTCGATCCGGCTCGTCGTGCTCGCGAGACGTTCCTGGGGTGGGTATGCCACGATCGTCGCGTGACGACCGCGCTGATCTACCTCGTAGTCATGCTGCTGGTGGCGGCCGTGGTGTTCCTGCTCGCCGCGGTGGTGTTCGGCCGGGGTGAGGAGCTCGCCCCGCTGCCGCCGGGCAGCTCGCCCACCCGGCTGCCCGCCGAGGACATCACCGGCGAGGACCTGACCGAGGTCCGGTTCCAGCTGGTGCTGCGCGGCTACAAGATGTCCGAAGTGGACTGGGTGATGCGGCGGCTCGGCGTCGAGCTCGACGAGCTGCGCGCCCGCGTCGCCGAGCTGGAGCAGCGCGAACGCGAGCGGGAGAGCACGTCCTCGCCCGAGGCTTCCCCGTGACGGACCTGATCCTCTCGGTCGAGGTCCGCGCCCCGGCCGGGACGACCTGGCTCGCGCTGACCGACTGGGCGCGCCAGGGCGAGTGGATGCTCGGCACCGAGGTCGAGGTGGTCGAGGGCAACGGCCGCAGCGTCGGCTCGCGGCTCTCGGCGTTCACCGGCGTGGCCGGGGTCGGCTTCACCGACACCATGGAGATCACCAGCTGGGAGCCGCCGGTGCGGTGCGGGGTCCGGCACCTCGGCAGCTTCGTGGCCGGCACCGGCGTGTTCCAGGTCGTCCCGAAGGGCGCGGCGCGCTCGACGTTCGTCTGGGCCGAGCACCTGCGGCTGCCGTTCGGGCCGCTGGGCCGGCTCGGCTGGCCGGTCGTGCGGCCGGCGTTCGCGCTGGGGGTGCGCCTGTCGCTGCGGCGGTTCGCGCGGTTCGCGGAAAACTATTCGGTGGGTGGGGATGAGTGAGCTTTTCGGCGCCGACGGCGTCGCGCGGTGCAGCTGGGGCAATTCGACCCCGGATTACGCTGCGTACCACGACGAGGAGTGGGGCGTTCCGCTCCACGGGCAGGACGAGCTGTACGAGCGGCTGTGCCTCGAGTCGTTCCAGTCGGGGCTGTCGTGGATCACGATCCTGCGCAAGCGCGAAGGCTTCCGGAAGGCGTTCAAGCAGTTCAAGCCGGCGAAGGTGGCGAAGTTCGGCGACACCGACGTCGAGCGGCTGATGCAGGACGCCTCGATCGTGCGGAACCGGGCGAAGATCCTGGCCGCGATCAAGAACGCGCAGGCGATCGCCGCTTTGGACGAGCCGCTGGACGACTTGCTGTGGTCCTTCGCGCCCTCTTCGCACCAGCGCCCTCGCACCATGGCGGACGTCCCGGCCATCACCGACGAGTCCAAGGCGATGGCCAAGGAACTGAAGAAGCGCGGGTTCGTCTTCCTCGGCCCGACGACCTGCTACGCCCTGATGCAGGCCACCGGCATGGTCGACGACCACGTCGAAGGCTGCTTCCGCGCCTCGTGAGTGTTTAGGCGGGTTAGAACCCGCCTAAACACTCACGACCAGCCGCGGCAGACTGCTTACTTGCCCTGGAAGGCCGGCTTGCGCTTGCCGACGAAGGCCTCGACGGCCTCGGTGTGGTCGGCGGTCTTGCCGAGCGCGGTCTGGGCGGCGTCCTCGGCGTCGAGGGCCTCCTCGAACGTCGACTGCGCGGCCAGGTTGAGCACGCCCTTGATCTTCGCGTAGGCGACGGTCGGGCCGGCCGCGAGCTTCGCCGCCACCTGCTGGGCGCGGGCGGCGAGCTCTTCGTCCGGCACGACCTCGCCGACCAGGCCGAGCCGCAGCGCCTCGGCCGCGTCGACGGTCCGGGCCAGCAGCATCAGCTCGGCGGCGCGGCCGTAGCCGACCAGCCGCTGCAGCGTCCAGGACGCGCCCGAGTCCGGGCCGAGCCCGACGTTGGCGAAGGCCATCAGGAACGACGACGACTCGGCGGCGATCCGCAGGTCGCTGGCGTAGGCGAAGGCGGCCCCGGCGCCGGCGGCGGTGCCGTTGACCGCCGCGATCACCGGCTTCGGCATGGCCACGATCGCCTGGACGATCGGGTTGTAGTGCTCCTTCACGGTGTGTAGCGGGGCGGGGTCACCCGCTTGCAGCAGCCCCACGTGCTCCTTCAGGTCCTGGCCGGCGCAGAAGGCCTTGCCGGAACCGGTCAGCACGACCGCGCGGACTCCCTCGTCGCCGGACGCCTCGCGCAGCGCCGCGAGCAGTGCTTCCTTCAGCTCCACGGTCAGCGAGTTGTACGCCTGCGGCCGGTTGAGGGTGAGGGTGCGCACCCCGTCGGCGTCGGCGGTCACCAGGACGTCGGATGTGGTCACGTCTTCTCCTTGCGCGGAAAACTTCGGTCGGCCGAGAGTCTTTCACCTCGCGCGGGCCGCATACCAGCACCGATACGGCGGCAAAAGATCGGTCCGCTGATGCGCCCGGCCGCTGATGAGGGACAATGGACACCAGACCCGGCTGGCTTTCACGCGAGCGCGACCCGGGCGCGCCGGTTGAGACGGAGGGAGCACGCTATGGCGGCCATGAAGCCCCGGACCGGAGATGGTCCCCTCGAAGTGACTAAGGAGGGGCGGGGCCTCGTGATGCGCGTACCGCTCGAAGGTGGTGGGCGACTCGTCGTCGAACTCTCCGCGGAAGAAGCGAAGGACCTCGGCGCCGCACTGGCGGAGGTCACCGGCTGAGCCGGCTCCCTCGATCCGTCCTTCCGTCGCACCCCGGTCTCCCTGCGGAGGCCGGGGTCGCGGTTCCTCTGCGCCCGAAGGTTGCTCACTGTGCGTAATCCGCTACCGCCCGTTCCGGCTACTCTCCTCGACATCGAAGTCGCGGCCGACCTCCGCCGCGGCGTCCCGACGGCCCGGCTGGTGGCCGCGCCCGACAACGATGACGTCGAGCCCTTGGAGATCGAAGGCGTCCGGATCACCGGCAAGGCGGGCGACGTCCAGACGGTGCCCGGGGGCGGGCCGCGCTGGATCGCGGGCCTGGGCGGCGGCGAGCCGAAGGAGTACCGCAAGACGGGCGCGGCGCTGGTCCGCGCGCTGAACGCGGCGCTGGCCGAAGACGTCGAGAACGGCGGGAAAGTGTTCCGCGCGGTGCAGCTGGAACTGCCCGAGGAGGCCGCCGGCGAGCACGTCACCGAGCTGGCGCTGGGCCTCCTGCTGGGCGGCTACCGGTACAAGGTGACCGGCGAAGCGCCTTCGCCGTCCGTGCGGACGATCCGGCTCGTGGGGAGGGACCCCGCGTTGCCGGCGCTGGTCGAGCGGGCCTCGGCGCTGGCCGCGGCGACGGCGCTGACGCGGGACCTCGCGAACACGCCGTCCAACGTGAAGACCCCGGCCTGGCTGGCGGACACGGCCGCCCGCGTGGCCGGCCCGCGCGTCGAGGTGACGGTGCGGGACGAGAAGTGGCTCGCGGCCGAGGGCTTCGGCGGCGTCCTGGCCGTCGGCGGCGGTTCCGCGCGGCCGCCGCGGCTGATCGAAATGGCGTACCAGCCGCCGGGGGCTTCGACGCACCTGCTCCTGGTGGGCAAGGGCATCACGTTCGACACGGGCGGCCTGTCGATCAAGCCGGCCGACGGGATGCACCTGATGCGCACGGACATGGCAGGCGGCGCGGCGGTGATCTCGGCGATCCGCGCCATCGCGGCGCTGGGGCTGCCGGTCCGGGTGACGGCGCTGGTGCCGTGCGCGGAGAACCACGTGTCGGGGTCGTCGTACCGGCCGGGCGACATCGTCCGCCACTACGGCGGCAAGACGACCGAGGTGGGCAACACCGACGCCGAGGGCCGGATGGTCCTGGCCGACGCGCTGGTCTACGGGATCCGCCGGTTCTCGCCGGACTACGTGGTCGACGCGGCGACGCTGACCGGCGCGATGAAGGTCTCGCTGGGCCTGCGCACGGGCGGCCTGTTCGCCTCGGACTCTTCGCTGGCGGCCGCGGTGGTTTCGGCGGGCGCGCGCGTGGGCGAGGCCTGGTGGCGGATGCCGCTGGTGGAGGACTACGCGGAGAACGTCCGCGGCGAGTTCGGCGACGTCCGGCAGACGCCCGGCGGCCCGGGCGGCATCACGGCGGCGTTGTTCCTGCGGGAGTTCACCTCGGGCCTGCCGTGGGCGCACCTGGACATCGCGGGCCCGGCCCGGTCGGAGAAGAACTACGACGAGGTCGTCCCGGGCGCGACGGGCTTCGCCGCGCGGACGTTGGTGGAGCTGGCGGCTTCGCTGGGCTGACGGCCGGTCGTTCCCAGGACGTGGTCGCGGAACCCGGTGACCGCCGGGGTCAGCGGCTCCTCCGCCCGCCACACGAGCCCGATCGTCCGGAACGGCGGCGGCGACAGCGGCACCTCCGCCACGCCGGCCGGCGTGCCCGGCCCGAAGCGCGGCAGCAGCGCCACGCCCAGGCCGGCCGCCACCAGGCCGCGCACGGTGTCCGACTCCTGGCCTTCGAACGCGATCCGCGGCGTGAAGCCCGCTGCCGCGCAGAGCTCGTCCGTCAGCGTCCGGACGCCGTACCCCTGCTCGAGCAGCACGAATTCCTCGTCGGCGAGTTCCGCGACCCGCACTTCGCGGCGTCCGGCCAGCCGGTGGCCCGCCGGGACCGATAGCAGGATTTCCTCGTCCACCAGGCCCGCGCAGGCCAGCACCGGCACGTCGGGCAGCGGCGCCACCAGGGCGAGGTCCAGCTCGCCGCCGGCCAGCCGGTCGACCATGTCCTGGCGCGAGCCCTGGACCAGCGTGAACCGCACGCCGGGGTAGCGCGCCCGGTACCCGCGCAGCAGCGACGGCACCAGCGACCGCCCGAGCAGGTGCAGGAACCCGAGCACGACGTGCCCCGACTCCGGCGACACCTCCTCGCGCGCCAGCCGCACGCCGGCGTCGAGCGCCGCCAGCCCGCGCTCGGCCGCCTCGGCGAGCAGCTCCGCCGCGCGCGTCAGCCGGATGCCCCGGCCGTCCGGGACGGTCAGCGGTGCCCCGAGGGCGTCCGCCAGTGCCGCGAGCCGGCGGCTGACGGTCGGTTGCGGGACGCCCAGCAGTTCGGCCGCACGTGTGACGTTCCTCGTCTCCCGGAGCGCGGCGAGCAGCGGCAGGTGCGGCGCGACCTGCGCGGACAGTGAGTCATACGGCACCGTATCGATTGTGCCACCCGGGTGCATTAGACGTATTGGTTAGTCCTGCTTACTTTCGGGAGGTGACTTCCACCCGCCGAGTCAAGACGGCCGTCGCCGCGGCCGGGATCTCCTCGTTCGCCCTGCTCTACGCGCCGCAGCCGGTGTTGCCGCAGCTGGCGGCGCAGTACCACCTGGACCCGGGTGGCGCGGCGCTCGCGGTGAGCGTGGCGACCGGCGCGCTGGCCATCGCGGTGCTGCCGATCGCGGCGCTGTCGGAGGTGGTCGGCCGCCGTCCGGTGATCCTGACGTCGGTCATCGCGTCGGTGGTGTTCGGCCTGCTGCTGCCGCTGATGCCGACGTACCCGGCCCTGCTGGTGTTGCGCGCGCTGCAGGGCGTCGCGATCGCGGGGTTCCCGGGGGTGGCGGCCGCGTACCTGGCGGAGCGCCTGGGCCGCGCGGGCGTCGCGGCGGCAGTCGGAGCGATGATCGCGGGCAACACGATCGGCGGCATGCTCGGCCGGCTGGCCAGCGGCTTCACGGCAGGCCCCCTCGGCTGGCGCGGCGCCTTGCTGGTGGTGGCTTGTGTCGGGGCGGTGTGTGCGGCGGTGACGGTCGTGACGCTGCCGCCGGGCCCGCGCCCGGGCCGTGCCGGTGGCGTCGGCCGCGGGCTGCTGACGGCGCTGAGCAAGCCGGTGCTGCTGGCGCAGTACGCGGTGGCGCTGCTGGCGATGGGCTCGTTCGTCGCCCTGTACAACGCGGCGGGTTTCCGGTTGACGGGGTCCCCGCTGGAGTTGTCGCCGGCGGTGGCTTCGCTGGTTTTCCTGGCTTATGCAACGGGCTCGGTGTCATCGGCGGCGGCCGGGCGTCTGGTGGCGCGGGTGGGGCGCCGCCGGGCGCTGATCGGGGCGCTGCTGCTGACGGCGACGGGCGCGGCCCTGACGCTGCCGGACTCGTTGCCGCTGGTCATCGCGGGGTTCTTGGTGCTGACGTGCGCATTCTTCGCGGCCCACGCGGTCGCGAACGGCTGGGCCGCGGCGGACGCCCCGGAGACGGCCCGCGGCCAGGTGGGCGGAATGTACACGGCGACGTACTACTTGGGCAGCAGCGTCGGCGGAGCGGCGGGGGCGTGGGTGTACGGGCATGCGGGGTGGTCGTGGCTGATCGCGGCGGTGGCGGTGTGGCTGCTGCTGGCGGTGGCCGCGGTGGGCGTCGGGACGCGGGCCCGGGCGGAGCGGCTTGAGCTGGTGAATGCCGGGTGAGCGCGTGCCGCCACCTCGAAGCCCGATGGTGACTACGGCCGGCCGTGTTCTGGCTTCGGATCGGGGTTGCGGGGGGTGTGGGTGCCGTGGTGGTCCTGCCGCGTCCCACCCTTGCTGCAGGAGCGCTCAGGTAGCCGCGCCGACCAGCAGTCCGCCGCCCACCGGCAGCAGCGCCGGGACCAGGCGCTCGTCCTCCCGGAACGCCCGCGCCACCTCGCGCAGGGCCAGCGTCTCCGGGTCCCGGTGTGCCGGGTCGATCACCCGGCCGCCGGCCAGCACGTTGTGGAACGCGATGATGCCGCCGCGCCGCAGCAGCGACACGCCCAGCTCGTAGCAGCCCGGGTACTCGATGTGCGCGGAGTCGACGAACACCAGGTCGTAGCCGCCCGGCGTGAGCCTCTGGAGCACGTCCAGCGCGCGCCCGATGATCAGCCGCGTGCGGCCCGGGGCGAAGCCGGCCTCGCGGAACGTCGCGCGCGCCGCCCGCTGGTACTCCGGCTCGACGTCGATCGACGTCAGCACGCCGTCGGGGGCCATGCCGCGCAGCAGGCTGAGTCCGCTCACCCCGGCGCCCGTGCCGACCTCGACGACCGCCTTCGCGCACAGCGTCGCGGCCAGGAAGCGCAGCGTCGCGCCCGCACCCGCGCTGAGCGGGGTGCAGCCCAGGTCCTCGGCCCGTGCCCGCGCCGAAGACAGCACCTCGTCGTCGGGCAGGTACCCGTCGACGAACCCGGAATCGGCCGGTGCGGCCGCAGGGGTGGGCGTGTTCACGCACGGAGGTTAGCGTTGGTTGTCGATAAATCCGCGCAGGCTCCCGGTAAGCACCCGGGAAGAAGTTCTCAGCCTGCTCTCAGTCCAGTCTCACTAGAACCATAAGGAGTCCGGAGAGACTGAAATCCGAACACACGGGAACACCGTGCCGAGGGCCCGCGTTGGGTGGAGCAGACAGGAGTAACGCTGATGGAGGTGCCTGCTCCCACGATGCAGAACGCCGTAGCCGACGCCGGGGCTCAGCCCGTGTCCCTCGACGAAGCGGCCTGGACGCCGCCGTCCTGGGACGAGGTCGTGCGCGAACACGGTGACCGGGTCTACCGGCTCGCCTACCGCCTGACCGGCAACACCCACGACGCCGAGGACCTCACGCAGGAGACCTTCATCCGGGTCTTCCGCTCGCTGGCGTCCTACAAGCCCGGCACGTTCGAGGGCTGGCTGCACCGGATCACCACCAACCTGTTCCTGGACATGGCGCGCCGCCGCTCGCGCGTGCGGATGGAAGGCCTGCCCGAGGACACCGACCGCATCGTGGGCGACGACCCGAGCCCCGAGCAGGTCTACACCGACACCCACCTGGACCCGGACCTGCAGGCGGCGCTCGACGAGCTGCCCCCGGAGTTCCGCGCCGCCGTCGTGCTGTGCGACGTCGAAGGGCTGTCGTACGAGGAGATCGGCGCGACGCTGGGTGTCAAGCTGGGCACCGTCCGCAGCCGCATCCACCGCGGGCGTCAGGCGCTGCGCGCGTCGCTCGAGCGACGGCGCGCTTACGCACCGCAGTCTGCGAAGGTGTCAGTATGACCGCACCGCGAGGCTGGGCACTCCCCGAGTCGCACTTGCTGCCGGAGGTCGTGGTGGCGTTCGTCGACGGCGAGCTGTCCCACGGCGCACGTGACCGAGCGGCATCGCACATAACGCGCTGCACGGCCTGCGCGGCCGAGGTGCGCGCGCAGCGCCAGACGGTCGAGACGATCCGCCGCGCCGGCGCGCCGTCGATGTCGGCGGGGTTCTTGGCGAGCCTCCAGTCGATCCCGCAGCAGACGGAGTTGCCGAGCACCCCGGACAACCTGGCCATCACGGCCGACGGCCAGCTGGTCGCGGTCCAGCGCCCCGACCGCGTCGCGGGCCTGCGCGATTCGGGCGTGTTGGGTGGGGTGGCGCCGTTGGGATCATCGGCGCCCTTGGGCCAGTCCCCGAACGTCCTGGGAGGCGGCCGCTTCAAGCGCCGCGCGGCGCAGGGGGCCGGAGTGGTGGTGTCAGGCCTGGTGCTGAGCGCGCTGGCGTTGGTGGGGACATCAGCGGACGGCGACGGAGCCCCGGAGACGGGCGGCGGAGCCCCGCAGCCGGCGAACCTCCTGCCGGCCCAGATGGCGGTGCCCCAGCAACCGGCCCCGGTCTCGACCCCGGCAACCACAACCCCGGCGGCGGTACCGGCGGGCATCCGCTGAGCGAACTTTGAAGGCCGCTGCGAACCAGCTTCGCGGCGGCCTTCGGTGTGTCCGGGCTCCGCGGTGCCGGTTCTGCGCGCAGCCGCGGGAGTGGCGCGGCCCAAGGCTCCGGCAGGGGTGTAGCGCCCCAGGTGCGGCGGGGCGTGAACGGCACCCCACCCAGACCTCCCCCACCACCCCGATCCGAAGCCAGCACGCGGACGGTGGTGCCGGGTCAAGGCACGCTTTCCCGCCTTGACGCGGTACCACCGGCCGTAGTGACAATCACGGCTTCGGGGTGGTGGGCCAGCGAGTGCCACCCGCAAAAAAAGACCTCGCAGGCCCCGCCCTCCCTGGCAGGGTTCCGGCAAAGTCGTTTGTGCTGGTCATGTGGTGATTCCGAAGAGTGTGAGTGGCCGGGTGGGGTTTCGGGCCATCCGGCGCAGGCCTGGGGCGATGCTGGTGTGGCCTGCGGTGCGCTGTGCGCTGATGGCGAGGTTGCGCAGGGAGGCCATGGCTCGGGGTCCGGTGCGGGTGCGGATGCGGGAGGCGTCTTCGTTGTAGGTGGTGTCGCGGACCCAGTGCAGCCGGTTCTCGATTTCCCAGTGCCGGTGCAGGTGGGTGGCGATGGCAGCCGGGCTGGTGCCGGCGGGCAGGCTGGTGACGCCGTAGCCGGTGTGGGTTTCGCGGGTGCTGGTGGCACGGTCGGTGCGGTAGCGGGTGATCTGGAAAGTCTGTGCGCTGGCGGGGAAGCCGAGATCCTCGGGGGCGGGCATCGTTTCGATGGTGCGTTGTTCCAGGCGGCCGTGCCCGATTCCGGTGCTGGTGTGGTGGGTGGCGTGGGGCCAGGGCAGTGCGGTGAGGCGGGTGTGGAGCCGGTGCTGGTTCGCTTTGACGGTGAACACGTAGTGCGCGCCGCGCTGGTCCAGGTAGCGGGCGAGGCCGCGGGTGGTGTGCAGGGCGTCGGCGGTGACCACGACACCGGTCAGGTCCAGGGTGTCCAGCAGTGGCTGCATCGAGGTGATCTCGCTGGTCCCGGAGGTGACCTGCTGCTGGGCCAGCACCGTGCCGTTGTGGTGGGTCAGTGCGGAGAGCAGATGGACTCCGGTGCCGCCGGTGCGGGCGAAGGTGCCGCGCAGGGATTTGCCGTCCACCGCGATCGCTGCGTGAGTGCCGGTGTGGGTGGTGATCCAGCCGCTGACCGCGGTGTCGAGGTCGTCGCCGTCGATGTCGATGTCGATGTCGCAGAGTACTCGCCGGATGGTGGCCTCGTCCGGGGGAACGTGCCGGTCGCGGCGGGGATCGAACCGGGTGCCAAGCCGGGCCAGCACACGTTGTGGTGCGTCGGCGGCCCATTCCCCGATCGCGGTGAACGACTGGGCCCCGGCCGCGACTGCGGCCGCAGCCAGCGCCAGGACCGATCCCAGTGAATGCCTCACCCCGCGCCGCTTCCGCGGATCGGGTACGAGAGCCAGGTAGTCACGCAGGTCAGCTACGTGGTCGAGGTCGGCAGAGGCCAGCTGGGCCAGCACAGCGGGTATGGGAGAAGATGCAGCAGCAGGCACAGCTCTCTCACAGATCATGGGCTTCGACACCCACATGATCACCACCGGGAGCCGTGCCTGCCTGCACCGACACGACTTTGCCGGAACCCTGCCCTCCCAGGGGGGCGTCCCCAAGTCCAGCCTATCCCCACCCCCCGACGGAAACCGCCGCTCACAGTCTCCCAAGGCGGTTTGTCCACATCACCCTCACGTTGTGGACCAGGGCTCAAGAAACAGCCACTTCACCCGTGGACCGGCAGACTCGGAGCACTGGGCTTGGGTATCGTCACGCCCAGCCACCTGATCTTCTGCACCGGGGAATGATGACCGAGCCGAACGAGAATCCCGAGCAGCCCGGCGCGCGTGAAGCCGACCGGCTGGGCCCGCGGCCGCTCGCGCGGCCGGCCGTCGATCCGGCGCAGGCCGCCGTGTTCGGCAGGCCGCAGGGGGTCGACGGGGCGTTCGACAAGCTCTACTCGCCGCAGAAGGCCAACGGCGTCAACCTCGCCCCGCCCGCTCCCGAGTCGCTCGCCGAGGCCTTCCGGCGGCCGCCCGGGGCCGAGGGCGTCCTGCTCGAACGGCCGCGGGAAGCCACCGGTGACGCCTCCGAGGCCGAACCGCCCCTGTGGACCGGTACCCGCGATCCCTGGCGTGATCCCGGGGCCGCCGCCGTCCTCGCCGGGCCCGCCATGCCCGCCGAAGACGAAGAAAAGCCCGCCAACCGGCCCCCCGGCGCGCTGCTCAGCCTGCCCGAGGTGCTTTTCGGACGGCGCGTGCAGCCGAAGGCGCTCGTCCTGCTCGGCGTCGTCGCCCTGCTCATCGGCGCCGCCGGCGGTGTCGTCGGGTGGTGGGCCGCCGACACCGGCACCGAGCTCACCGGCTCCGCCACCATCGCCGAAGCCGAGGCCGGCAAGGAACGCCCCGCCGGGTCCGTCGCCGAAATCGCCAAGCGCGTCGCGCCCGCCGTCGTCTCGCTCGAGGTGTTCAAGCCCGGCGCCGAATCCGGCGAACAGGGCTCCGGTGTCATGATCGACCCGCAGGGCTACATCCTCACCAACGAACACGTCATCGCCTCCGCCGCCGCGGATCCGGGCGTCAAGGTCACCGCCGTCTTCATCGACGGCACGCGCACCGAGGCCAAGCTCGTCGGCGCCGACCAGAAGACCGACCTCGCCGTCGTGAAGGTCAACGTCACCAACCCGACCGTGCTGCAGGTCGGCAAGTCCGCGGACCTGCAGGTCGGCGACACCGTGATGGCGATCGGCTCGCCGCTGGCGCTGCAGAACTCGGTGACCGCCGGCATCGTCAGCGCGCTGAACCGGCCGATCACCGCGGGCGGCGACAACGGCGCCCCGCCGGTCACCTACGAGGCCATCCAGACCGACGCCGCGATCAACCACGGCAACTCCGGCGGCGCGCTCGTCGACTCCACCGGCGCGCTGGTCGGCATCAACTCGTCGATCCGCTCGGCGGGCGCCGACGGCGGCAGCATCGGCATCGGCTTCGCCATCCCGAGCGACTACGCGATCAAGATCGCCAAGGCGCTGATCAAGGACGGCAAGGTCCAGCACGCCGACATCGGCATCAACGCGTCGTCGACGGTCGCCGGCTCGTCGACGATGGGCGCCCAGGTGAAGAACGTCGCGCCCGGCGGCCCGGCCGCGAACGCAGGCATCAAGGAAGGCGACGTCATCACGAAGATCGGCAACCGGCTCGTCCGCGACTCCGCGGAACTGACGGTCGCGGTCCGCGCGCACGACGTCGGCGAAGTGGTCCCGGTGCAGCTGGCCCGCGACGGCGCCAGTTTCGTCGTGGACGTAACCCTGGCTTCCGACTGAGTTCCCGCGTTCGGCCTGCCGGAGCGCGGCGGTCGGCGGGTACCCTGGGCGGGTAGGTTCTTCTTCGGAGGTTGACTGGTGTTCGAGAGTGTCGGATGGGGCGAAATCCTCGTCCTCATCATCGCCGGTCTGTTCATCCTCGGCCCGGAACGGCTGCCGGAGGCGGCGTCCTGGCTCGCGAAGAGCGTGCGCAAGGTCCGCGAGTTCGCGACCGGCGCCAAGGAACAGCTCCGCGAGGAGATGGGCCCGGAGTTCGACCAGCTGCGCAAGCCCCTGGAAGACCTCCGCGGACTGCGGAACTTCGACCCGAAGCGAGTCGTGACGCAGCACCTGTTCGACGGCGACGCCGATCCGCTCGGCCTGAAGGGCATCACGAACGGCAGCAGCACCCCGGCGAACGGGACCAACGGCTCGAACGGCTACCTGGCCGGCCAGACCCAGTCCGCGCCGGAGCCGCTCAAGCCGGGCGAGCGCCCGCCGATCGACCCGGACGCCACCTGACTTCCGCAGTTCTCTCATGCGCCCCAATGTGGCGTTGGGGGGGGTGTACGCACACGACCCCACACATGGTGGGGTCAACACAACCCAAACCACCAAGGGGCGGGGGGGGGGATCAGATATGTCGA
>NZ_JBSGBK010000103.1:0-29373 GCF_053601215.1 Amycolatopsis sp. NPDC004772 | reverse complement strand
CAAGCTCTCCGCCACATCGCTCGCGACACCTCGCGACCGCTCACACTCTACGGAATACTCCCTTGACCAGCACAAACGACTTTGCCGGAACCCTGGCCCTTCCCGGGGGGCGTCCCCAAACCCAGTGTATCGGGTCGGTCACTCTCCAGGGTTACCCACAGCAAATCTGTGGACAACTCGACCCGTTGTGGATAACTCACGGCGACCGGCCGGTCGGAGGTGCCCGATGACCCTCGCCATCGTCTGGTTCGTCGTCATCGCCTTCTTCTGGCTCGGCTACCTCTTCCTCGAAGGCTTCGACTTCGGCGTCGGCATGCTGCTGCCCGTCCTCGCGAAGGACAACACCGAGCGGCGCGTCATGGTCAACACCATCGGCCCGGTCTGGGACGGCAACGAAGTCTGGCTCATCGTCGCCGGCGGGGCCATGTTCGCCGCCTTCCCCGCCTGGTACGCCGGGCTGTTCTCGGCCGCCTACCTGCCTCTGCTGCTCGTGCTGCTCGCCCTCATCGGCCGCGGCGTCGCCTTCGAGTACCGCGGCAAGGTCGACTCCGACCGCTGGCGCCGCAACTGGGACCGCGTCATCATGCTCGGCTCGTGGATCCCGCCGCTCGGCGTCGGCCTCATCCTCGCCACCACCGTCCTCGGCCTGCCCCTCGACGCCGCCGGCAACCGCGTCGGCGGAGCGTTCGCCGCCGTCCGGTGGGACACCCTGCTCGGCGCGCTCGCCATCGCCGCCTTCTCGATCACCCACGGCGCCGCGTTCCTCGCCCTCAAAACCAGCGGTGAACTGCGAGAACGTGCGAAGAACCTGGCCGGCAAGCTGCTCCCGGTCGCCATGGTGCCGATGGTCGCGTTCCTCTCGGTCGTCCAGTGGCGCTCCGGCACGTTGTGGACACTGCTCTCGTTCGGAATCAGTGCTCTCGCTGCGGCCGTCGCCTGGCTGCGACTGCGCGCCGACCGCGACGGGCAGGCGTTCGCCGCGCTCGGCGTGGTCATCGCCGGGGCCGCCGTCACGATGTTCGGCGCGCTGTTCCCGAACGTCCTGCCCTCCACCCTCGACGCCGCCAACACCCTGACCATCGAAGGCGCCGCGTCGAGCCCGTACACGCTGACCGTGATGACCTGGGTCGCCGTCTTCGGCGCCCCGGCGGTGCTGATCTACCAGGGCTGGACGTACTGGGTGTTCCGCAAGCGCATCGGCACCCAGCACATCCCGGCGGTCCACGCACCATGATGAAGCATCTTTTCGGGGGGTCCGGGTGGCGGAGCCCCCGGCCCGGGGCGAAGCCCCGGTTGTCACAGCTTCCCGGGCGCGCAACCCTTCTCGCCTCGGAGTCCACAGTGGACTCAGCGCGGCCGGGAAAGGGCCCGCTCGGCGCGCTGCCGGCCCTCGTGCCGGCCGTGCGCCGGGCGCTGGTCCTGGTGGGCTTCCTGTCGTTCGTCCACGCCGCCGCCCTGGTGGCACAGGCGTTCCTGCTCGCCGACGTCCTCGCGGCGATCGTCGGAGCAGGGTCCGGGGGACGCACCGCCCAGCTGGCCGCGCTGCTCGCGCTCGTCGCGACGCGCGCGCTGACCGGCTGGGCGGTGCGCACGGTCTCCGCCCGCGCCGCCGCGACCGCGCAACGCGAACTGCGCGCCAAGGCCGTCGACCACGCGCTGCGCCTGGGCCCCGAGTGGACCGCCCAGCGCGGCCACGGCGAGCTGACCGCGCTCACCACCCGCGGCCTCGACGCGCTCGACGCCTACTTCCGCGAGTACCTCCCCGCCCTGGTCACGGCGGCCGTCGTGCCCCTCGGCGCCGGCGCAGCGATCCTGTTCGCCGACTGGCCGTCCGGCGTCATCGTCGCGCTGACCGTGCCGCTGCTGCCGATGTTCGCCATCCTCGTCGGCAAGTACACCGCCGACCGCGTCGCCGGCGCGACCGACGCAACGCACCGGATGTCCGAGCGGCTCCTGGAACTCGTCCGCGTGCTGCCGGTGCTGACCGCGTTCCGCCGCGCCGCGGCGCAGGCCGAGACCGTCCGGCGGCTGTCCGAACGCCACCGCCGCGCGACGCTCAAGACGTTGAAAGTCGCCTTCTCCTCGGCGTTCGTGCTCGAACTGGTCGCGACGCTGTCGGTGGCGCTCGTCGCGGTGGTGATCGGCGTCCGGCTCGCCGGCGGCAGCCTGCCGCTGGCCATCGGGCTCGGCGTGCTGATCCTCGCGCCGGAGTGCTACCAGCCGTTGCGTGCGGTCGGCGCGGCGTTCCACGCCAGCGAGGACGGCGTCGAAGCGGTCCGGCGCGTCGCCGATCTGCTGGCCCTTCCCGTGCCGCCACCGGGGACCGCGATCCCGTCACGAGGCGAGGTCCGGGTGGCAGCGCTGCGGGTGGCGCGCCGCGGCGGCTTCGCGCCGGACGGCGAGTCGTTCGCGGTCCGCCCCGCCGAGACGGTCTGGCTTCGCGCCCCGAGCGGCGGCGGCAAGTCGACGACGCTCTCGGCCCTGCTCGGCTTCGTCCCGGCGCACGACGGCACCATCACGATCGGCTCGACCGGCCTCGCCGACGCCGACCTCGCGCGCTGGCGTGAACAGGTCGCGTGGGTGCCGCAGTCACCGGTGTTCACCGGCGGCACGGTCCGCGACGAAACGGGCTCGCCGGACGAGCTGCTCGCCGAACTCGGCCTCGACGGGCTGGCCGACCGGCCGGTTTCCCAGCTGTCGCTGGGCCAGCGTCAACGCGTCGCCGTCGCGCGGGCGCTGAACCGGGTGCGGCACGGCGCCTGGCTGCTCCTGCTCGACGAGCCGACGGCGCACCTCGACGAAGCCAGCGCGCGCCTGGTGCTCGACGCCGTGCAGCGCGCCGTCGACAACGGCGCGGCGGCGATCATCGCGGCCCACGAACGCACCGCGGCGGTCGACCTGCCGTCCGAAGTCGCATCCGCCGCGGAGACGTCCACAGTGGACTATTCGGCCCCGCCGCTGAAGTGGCGCGCGCTCCTCGACGGACGTCTCTTCGGGGGCGCCGCGCTGGGCGCGCTGGCGCTGCTGGCCGGCGTGGCGCTGACGGCGACGTCGGGCTGGCTGATCGCCAAGGCGTCCCAGCAGCCGCCGATCCTGACGTTGACGGTCGCGGTCGTCGGCGTCCGCGCCTTCGGCCTCGGCCGCGCGGGGCTGCGGTACGTCGAACGGCTGGTCACGCACGACGCCGCGTTCCGCATCGCCGGCCGCGTCCGCGTACGGCTGTGGAACTCGCTCGTCCGCCTCGGGCCGGCGCGCAGTCTGCGCGCGGGCGAGGGGCAACGCCGGCTGGTGGGTGACGTCGACACCGTGCGCGACCTGCTGCCGCGCGTGGTGTCGCCGCCGCTGGTGGTGCTCCTGGTCGCGGCCGGCGCGATCGCCGTGCAGACGTGGGTGCTGCCGGCGGCGGGCCTGACGCTCGCGGCGGCGGTGGCGCTCGGGCTGTGCGCTCCGTGGGTCGCCTTGCGCGCGGAGCGCCGGGCGACGTCCGCGCTGGCCACCGGCCGGCGCGAGGTGGCCACCCGCGTCTTGGTGATCTTCGAAGCCGCGGCTGAGTTGCTCGCGTTCGGCACGGCGGGGAATCACCGCCGCGCTCTGACGGACGCCGACACGCGTTTGGTGGCGCAAGCGCGTCGCCAGGCGTTCGGCGCGGGCGCAGCGGAAGCACTGGTGACGCTGGTCTGCGGAGCGGCGGCGGTCGTCAGCACGGCGTTCGCCGCGGCGGCGGTCGCGGACGGACGGCTCGACCCGGTCCTGGCGCCGCTGCCGGCGCTGGTGCCGCTCGCGCTGGCGGAGGTCCTGGCGCTGCTCCCGCCGGTCGCGCAGCACTGGGACACGCTGCAACGCGCGCGCCGCCGCCTCGCCGACGTGCCGGAAGCGCCGGTGCTCGCGGCGTCGGGGCCGGCGGTCTCGTTGCGAGGAGCGGACCTCGGCTGGCCGGGCGGACCGGTGGTGTTGCACGAGGTCGACGTCGACCTGCCACCGGGAACGTACGCGGCGGTGGTCGGCCCGAGCGGAGCGGGCAAGTCGACGCTCGTCGCGGCGTTGCTGGGGTTCCTCGCGCCCAGCCGTGGCGCGGTCGAGGTTCCGGACGCGGTGGTGTGGGCCCCGCAGGAGCCGATGCTCGCGGCGACGACGATCGCCGAGAACCTCCGCCTGGCCCGCCCGACGGCGACCGAAGAGGAGCTGTGCGAGGCGTTGCAAGCCGCGGCGCTCGACGTTCCGCCGGAGACGGTGCTCGGCAGCGGCGGCACCGGACTGTCCGGCGGCCAGGCCCAGCGGGTGGCGCTGGCGCGGGCGCTGCTCGGTGCGCCGTCGGCCGGGCTGGTGCTGCTGGACGAGCCGACCGCGCACCTGGACGAAGCGACGGCCCGGGCGGTGCGGGCACACCTGCGGGAGGCCTTGGCCGGCCGCACGGTCGTGCACGTGACGCACGTGGCGGCGGAGGCGGCGGACGCGGACGTGGTCCTCGAGGTCCGCGACGGCCGGGTCGTGACCAGAGTGCCGGTGCCGTGATCGATTCCCGCGGTGTCCCTGCCGCGCCGTCGCCGCGCCGCGCGATAATGGCGGAACTCATGGATCCGACGCTTGCCGCGCGCGCACTGTCCGCGGCCACAGAGATCACGAGCACCGCCCTGTCCGGCGACGACCCGGGAGCGGTGCTGGACACGGTCGTGGCCAGAGCGGCCGAGCTGGCCGACGCCGACCTGGGCCTGGCCATGGTGAGCACCGAGGACGGCCGGGTCGTGGTCGAGGCCGCCTACTACGCCACCCCCCACCCGGCAGGCGAAGTCACCACACGACCCGGCCCAGACGACCCGAAAACCGGCACGGCCGCCGGCGGCACCGGGCCGGCGATCGAAACGGGTCGGCCGCCAGCCGAGCTCGGCGACGGCAGCGCAACCGGCTCCGCCGCAGTGGCGGGCGAACCGCGTCTCGGCGGCTCGGCCCCGGCATCAGGCAGCCCGCAACCAGGTGCGGCAGCCGCTGGGGAGTCGCTGCGGGGGTTGGCTCTTCCCGCCGACTCCGCGGCCGGTCAGGTGGCTCGCGGGGGTGAACCCGTGTCCAGCGAAGACTTCACCGTCGATCCGCGCACCGCGCCCTACGTGCCCGCCGAACTCCACGGCTACGGTCCCTTCGCGGCCGCGCCGTTCGGATCCGGGGGGCGGGTTCTCGGGTCGCTCACCGTCTACCGGAAGCGGGGGCGGGAGCCCTTCTCCGCGGGCACCGTCGAGATGCTTGTCGCCTTCGCTGCCCAGGCCGGGGTTGTCCTCGCGCTCGCCGAAGGGGCCAACGCGCGCCATCGCGTTGCCCTCTACGAAGAGCGGGAGCGCATTGCCCGCGAGCTTCACGACGTCATCGTCCAGCGGCTCTACGGCGCCGGGATGCAGCTGGACCGTGTCCGGCGGAACATGCGCAAGCGGTTCGCCCAGGCCGACGGGGCTCGGCTTTCCGATGCCATCGACCAGCTCGACCAGACCATCGAGGAAATCCGCGGCACCGTGCGCGCGCTGCGGTCGCCGGAGCCTCGCCACGACACCGGCACACCCACCGACCTCGCCGAGTCGGCGCGCGGCGAGGTTCGCATCGCCGGCGAGCTGCTCGGCTACCCGCCGACCCTGGAGCTGTCCGGCGAATTCGCCGACATCCCCGCGGAACGCGCCGACCACATCCGGGCCGCGCTGCGGGAAGCACTGTCCAATGTGGTCCGGCATTCCGGCGCCAGCGAAACCCGCGTGACGCTCACCAGGGACTCCGACGGCGTCAAACTCCGCGTGCGGGACAACGGTTCCGGTGTTCCCCAAGGCGTGGCCACCCGTGGGCTGCGCCATCTCGCCGAACGCGCGGACGCCGCGGGCGGGAAGTTCTTCCTGAACTCCTCACCCAGCCTCGGCACCCTCGTCGCGTTCGACCTGCCGCTCGACTGACTCATCCTTCTCGGGTCATCCAGCCTCCCTTCCACGCCCTCGACGTTGATCTTACCGGTCGGTCGAACATATATTCGACTCACGTTCGAGTGAATCTGGGCGGGGAAACGACCTGATCGACATGGCTGACCGTGACGAGGTGCGGAAAAGGTCGCAGCGAACGGCGGATTGCGGCCGCGGCGGCTGCGGATGGTTACTTCTCGCGCCGCGCGATCCAGGCCGCCGCCTGCGTCCGGCGCTGCATGCCGAGCTTCGCCAGCACCGACGTGACGTAGTTCTTGACCGTCTTCTCCGCGAGGAACAACCGCTCGGCGATCTCGCGGTTCGACAGGCCCTGGCCGATCAGCTCGAGCACGTCGCGCTCGCGTTCGGTGAGCGTCGCCAGCTCGTCCGTCGGCGGGTGGCGCATCTTGTCCAGCACGCGCGCCGTGCTCACCGGGTCCAGCAGCGACCGCCCGGCCGCCACCTCGCGGACCGCGTTCACGACGTCCTGCCCGCGCACCTGCTTGAGCAGGTACCCCGCCGCGCCGGCCATGATCGCGCCGACCATCGCCTCTTCGTCGTCGAACGCGGTGAGCATCAGGCAGGCCGGCGGGTTCGGCTTCGACCGCAGCTCGCGGCAGAGCGTGATGCCGTCGCCGTCGCCGAGGCGGACGTCGACCACCGCGACCTCCGGCTCGACGTGCATCGCCACCGCCAGGGCCTCTTCGACGCTGCTCGCCTCGGCGACGACCTCGATGTCGGGCTCGTCGCCGAGGAGGTCGCGGAGCCCGCGGCGGACCAGTTCGTGGTCGTCGACGAGCAGTACCTGGATCGGCATACCCCGAGGCTACGGGGTGCGCGGACACCGCGGTGGCGGCCGGTCGGCACCGTCACACGTGAATTACCTCAAAGGTGTGACCGCGGAGCCCGTAACATTCCGGCCGGTATGCATTCCTGAGCAGTGAATCCGCAGGTCAACACGGAAATGCGAAAGAATCACGGAACCTGGCGCTCTTCGTGGAGTGCTGGCATTTCCGGAATTTCGGAAACGTCCGTAACAGCGTCGCCGAGGCGGCGATAGTAACCACGCAATCGCCTCAGATTCCGTTCGGAAGGAATTCCGTTGTCCCTGTTTCGTCGTGCCTTGACGACGGCCGCCGCCGTTGCCGGGTTCGCTCTCCTCGGCCCCGTCCCCTTCGCTTCCGCGCAGCTCGCGACCCCGCTCGCCGCCGACAAAGACTGCTCGGACTTCCAATATCAGGAGGAAGCTCAGGCGGTTCTCGACGCCACGCCAGGCGATCCCAACGGCCTGGACCGCGACAAGAACGGCATCGCCTGCGAAACGCTCCCGCACCGGCCGAAGCAGCCGGCCACCGCAACAACGTCCACGACGAAAAAGACCACCACGCCGCCGAAGAAGGACACCAAAAAGACCGGCGGCCAGGTGAAGGTCAAGCCGGTCGGCGGCGTCGCCACCGGTGGCGGTGAGCCGGACGACGACGTCCCCGGGTTCCTCGTGCTCAGCGGCACGCTGCTCGCCGCGACCGTGTCCGGCGGCATGGTGCTCTACCTGCGCCGGCGCCCGAGTTGAGGCACCCGCGTCTGTGGCCCGCGGTCACCGCGGTCGCCGCCGCGCTCGGCGTCGTCGTGGCCGTGGCCCTCGTCCTCGTCCTGGCGCCGAAGGCACCGCAGGAGATCGCCCCGCCGAGCCCGGCCGCCCCGGACCCGGTGGGCACCGCGAGCCTCGCGCACCCCACGGCAACGACCGCCGACGGCCTCCCCTCGGCGAAACCGGCGTCACTGACCATTCCCGCGATCGGCGTCCGGGCCGGGGAGATCAAGGACCTCGGCCTGACGCCGGACGGCGCGCTGGAAGTCCCGGGCGACGCCACGACCGTCGGCTGGTTCACCGGCGCGCCGTCGCCCGGGGAGACCGGCCCGGCGGTGCTGGCCGCGCACGTCGACTACAAGCACGTGCCCGGCGCGTTTTCCCGCCTGAAGGACCTGCGGCCGGGCGAGCAGGCCAGGGTCGGCCGCGCGGACGGCCGGATCGCCGTCTTCACCGTCTACCGCGTCGACCGCTACGCGAAGGCCGCGTTCCCGACCGACGAGGTCTACGGCGACACCCCGGACCCCGAGCTGCGGCTCATCACCTGCGGCGGGGCGTTCGACCGGTCGAGCGGCAACTACCTCGACAACGTCGTCGCCTACGCGAGGCTCACCGCCGTCGAGGCCTGAGCCAGCTCGATCCGCGCCAGCTCGAGCCGCCGGTAGGTGCGCTCGTGGAGGGACCAGACGTCCAGGACGTCGCCGTCGACCTCGGGGTAGGCGATGACGAGGTGCTCGCCGCCGTACGCGATGTCCACCGGCAGCCCGGCTTCCAGCTGCCAGCAGAGTTGTTGCTGCTTCGGCGTGAGCCGGCCGGCGTAGCGGTCGCTCATCGCCCGCGCGAGCTGGCCGCGCAGCAGCGCCGGGCCGGTCGCCGGGGCGGCCAGCAGCCGCTCGGCGTGCCCGGCGGGATCGGGTGGCTGTTCGCCGGGTTCGGGGTCGCGGACGGCCACCGTCGGCTCGGTCTGGTCGCGGGCGGGCAGCACGATGCTGCCGTCCGCGGCGTGGCGGGTCGGCGCGTAACCCGCTTCGCGCAACGCCTCCAGCGTACGAACGGCGTCCACAGTGGACGTCAAAACGGTCGGCGCCACCGCGCGCAGGCCGAGTTTGGCGAGCTTCCGGTGCGCGGCGAGCTCGGCCAGCACGGCGGGCTCGCCGACGACGACGCTCGCGACGTCGATCACCTGCGCCTCGCCGTGCCGCCGCGCCACGTCGTTGATCAGGTACACCAGCGGCTGCGGCAGCTCTCCCGTGGCGACGCCGCGCAGGTCGCCGAGCAGTTCGGCGACCTGAACGCCCTGGTCGAACGCGCGCCGCACGGACGCCGGCGAGAAGCGCCAGCTGGTCGCGGTGCCCTGCGCTTCCCGATCGGCGACGCGGTCGAGCAGCGCGGCGAGCCGGGCGTCGGGTGAGCCGGGCACGATCGCCGTCAGGTCGGTGCCGAACAACGCCGTCGTGCGCGCCCGGGAGACCAGTTCGCCGGTGACTTCGACGAGCCTCTCCGGGGCGAGCAGGGCGCGTCCGGCCGAGGTGACGGCGCCCGTCGCGATGACGCCGAGCAGTTCGCCTTCGCTGAGCGCCTCCCGGACGAGCTCGCCGAAGTCGTCGGTCGGCAGGAGCGGTGCGTGCCACTCGGCCAGCTCGATCAGCGCGTCGACGTCGGTCACGGCGTCGCCGGGTGCGAGCCGCGCCAGCAGCCGCACGAGCAGCCGCCGCACCAGCGCCTCGACGTCGGCTCCGAACTCCGGGGGCACCGGGTCCCACCAGGTCGTCAGCAGCAGCCGGTACAGCAGCGCCGGCTCGGGCCGGGCAAGGTCCGGGTTGGGCGCGAGGGTGGGCGCGGGTGCCTTCTGGCCGCGGCGCGGTGGCGGTGGCTCGTCGGCCAGCAGCAGCCCGGCCTGGACGGTGAGGTCGACGGCGAGCGCGATCTCCGCCGGCGTGGCGCCGGTGTCCTTGGCCAGCTTCTTGACCAGCCGGGCTCCGATCGTGCCGTCCTTGAGCAGCGGCAACGGTTCCGCGGCGGCCAGGTCGAGGATCGCCGACACGCGGTCGAGCAACCGCAGCGCGGCGGCCGACGACGTCGAATCCGCCTCGGCCGCTCCCATGGGGGTGACGGTGCACTCGGGTTCCGCGGGCGTGAACGGCAGCTGGTGGTCGGGCCCGCGCAGCGCGAGCGAGACTTCGATCGGCATGGCCACGGTGCCGTGGTAGGTCCCGAACAGGAAGCCGTGGTCGTGCGCCCAGCCCGCCGGGGCGATGCCCTGCACCTCGGGAACGCCGTCGGCCATGTCCAGCAACAGCTTCCGCGTCTCCTCGGGCGCGGTGGCGAACAGGTCGCGGACGCGGTCGCCGTCGCGGAAGAAGCGGACGAGCTCTGCCTTCTTCGCGGTGATCCCGAGCGCTTGCGCCAGCTTCGCCAGCCGGGTCGTGCCGAGTTCTTCGAGCAGGCTCGCGACCGGCCGGCCGAGCCCTTCGGCGCCGAAGCCGGTGCGGTGCAGCAGCCGCGGCAGCGTGATCCCGTCGTCGTCGCGCCAGAGCAGCGCCCGGTCTTCCAGTTCGTCCACATAGGACTCGACGTCGGTGGCGCCGAGCAGCCGGGCGACGTCCGCGACGGGCACCGGCCGCTGCCCGAGCGCGCACCACAGCTGGACGGCCCGCAGGACCTGCACCAACGGCATCGGCAACCCGAGCAAGGCGGCATCGACGGACCCGCCCGAGGCGAGCCGCGCCGCGACGACGTCCAGCCGCCGCGGCCACGGCTCCGCCAGCACGTCCGGCCGGTGGGCCAGCACCTTCGCGAGGGCGTCCTGGTCCAGGCCCGCGAGCCGGCCGAGCAGTTCGCCGTCGGTCGTCATCGGCCCAGGCTAGATCACCGTTCGCAGGCGACGCCGTCGCCGTCACGGTCGAGCCCGGACCGGTAACCCGGTTCGCCGCGGTACAGCGGCGCCGCGTGGGCGGCCTTCGCCGCGGCGCAGTTCGCGTAGTACGCGCTCTGGGCCGGTGCTTCTTCGGTGGTCTCCACGGGTGCGGGCGGGGGAGCCGCCTTGGTGGCCGGGGCCGGCTTCGGCGTCGCGACCGGTGCGGGGGCGGAGGTCGGTGCGGGCGCGGGCGCATCGATGGTTCCGCGGCACGGCGGCCCCCACAGTCCGCTGACGGCGGTCTTCGCCGCGGTTTCGGTCGCGGCGAGCGCCGGCAATGCGGCGGCGGTCGCGTACTTGAGATAGCCGTTTTGAATCGCCAGAGTCGCGTAGACCTGCCCGTCGGCCAGCGTCACGGCGATGCCCTGCGCCGTTTCCGCGCCGAGCGTGACGGCTTTGCCGGAAAGCGTCGAGGCGGCCCAGGCGAGCGATTCCGCGGCGTAACAGCCGTTGCTCGCGAGAGGGGCGAGCACGCCGAGGACGTGCACCGTTTTGCTGGTGCCGTCACTGCCGTTCACGACGACGGTGGCCCCGTCCGTCACGCTGCCGACGGTGTAGGCGACGGCCACCGGAGACGGCGTCGGGGACGCGCTCGTGCTGGTCGGCGGCGGTGTCGAGGACGCGGGGGCGGCGGCGGTCGTGACCTTCGGCTCGGGTGCCTTCCCGAAGATCGCGCCGAGCACGAACAGGACCGCGAACGCGGCCAGGACGATCTTCAGCCAGTTCGGAAAGCGCTTCTTCGGCTGCATGCGGGATTTCCTCGTTCCTCGAGCGACGTGCCGACGGTGTACTCGGGAAATCTCCCGTCGTTGTTACGCGCGAGCCCGTGATCGACCACCAGTCGTTATCCGGCGGAATGTTGCCGTCACGATCACGTCACGAACCACGGCCGCACGCCGAAAAGCTGTCACAACGGCCGATCGGGAAACGACCTGCGGACGTGATCGAATCCCTCGCGCTGCTCGGCACCGGCGGTTTCCCCGCGCACGGTCTCGACTTCACCGCACTGGACATCCGGACCACCGGGTTGCGCCCGGGCCGCGTCGTCGAACTCGCCGCGGTGCGGGTGCACGCCGACGGCTCGCTCGCCGGTGAGCTTTCGACGCTGGTGGACCCCGGACCGGGGGTGCCGCTCGTCCACGGCATCACGCGCGCCGAACTCGACGGCGCACCGTCCTTCGGCGAGGTGCTGGGCCCGCTGCTCGACCTCTGCGCCGGCAGCGTCGTCGTGGCGCACGACCCGGCCTTCGCCGGGGCGTTCCTCGACCGCGAGATCGGGGCACTCGGCGTCCGGGTGCCCGCGCTGCCGGGCGTTTCGACGACGGCGGCCGCCCGGTCGGTGGTGCGGCTGCCCAACTACCGGACGGCCACCGTGGCGCACGCCCTCGGTGTGCCCACCGGGGCTTCGGCCCTGTCGGCGGCGCGGACGATCGCGCGGCTGGCGACCGTCCTGTTCGGCCGGTACGGCCTGACGTTCGCGACCCCGCCGGTCTTCCCGAGCCTGCCGCGGTTCGCCGGCGGCCGGCTGCTTCCCCGCGCCGAGGAGCCGCCCGCCGAGCCGGGGTGGATGGCCGAGGCCGTCGAGCGGATCCCCGACGGCGGAGCCGGGAACGCCTACCTGGACCTGCTCGTCGGCGTCGTCGCCGATCAGCACCTGACGCCGGACGAGGTGACGGCCTTGGCCGCGTTGGCGCGCGAGGCCGGGCTGTCCGAAGCGCAGGTGCGCTCGACGCACGAACAGTTCGTGACCGCGTTGCGGGAGATCGCGGAACGGGACGGCGTGGTGACCGCGGCGGAAGCGCGCGAACTGCGGCAGGTGGCGACCGCGCTCGGCGTCGCCGGCGCCGGTGACCTGCGGCCGAGCGCGGGCGGGAAGCCGACCCGGGTGCTGGTGCTCGGCGCCGGCATCGCGGCGGACCGGCTGCGGGCGCGCGTCCTCGCCGAGGGCGTCCAGCTGGCGAAGAAGCTGACCGCGAGCGTCACGCACCTGGTGGCCGACGAGACCGTGCCCGCGAACGAGCCCCGCCTGACGCGGGCCGCCGAGCTGGGTGCCGTCCTGCTCGACGTCGGTTCCGCACCGGTCGCCCTCGGGTTCGAGCCGCCGCCCGCTCGGCCGGCCGCGGCGCCCGCCGTGACGTCGAAGCTCGTCGGCGGGCGGATCCTGATGGGGATCGGGTTGCTGCTGATGGTCATCGTCGTCCTCGCGATGTTCGGGGGGACGCCGGTGGCGGCCGGGATCTTCTTCGCCGCGTTCGGGGTCGGGGCGCTGGTCGGCGGCTGGTGGCTCGCCGAGCCCGTGGCGCGCTAGCCTCGGTGCGGTGCCGCGACTGATCCACCTGAACGGGCCGTCCGGGATCGGGAAGTCCACGATCGCGCAGGCCTACACCGAGCAGCACCCCGGGGTGCTGAACCTCGACACCGACCGGGTCGTCTGCCTGATCGGGGGCTGGCGGGACACCTTCTTCGAGACCTTCAAGGCCGCGCAGCTGCTCGCCGTGGCCATGGCCGAGACGCACCTGCGGACCGGGCACGACGTTGTCATGCCGCAGCTCGCCACCCGGGTCGTCGACGTCGAACCGTTCGAGGCCGCGGCGGAGAAGTGCCAGGCCGAATATCGGGAAATCCTGCTCACCGCGGACAAATCCGTCGCCTGCGGGCGGTTCACCGAGCGGGCCGCGGCCGGCGACGCCGCGACCAAGGGCATCGACGACGTCCTGCGGGAACGCGGGGGTACCGCCGTCGTCGAGCGGATCCACGACCAGCTCGCCGCCTACCTGCCGCAGCGGCCCGGGTGCGCCGTCGTGCGGACCGACGGGTGCTCGCCGCGGGACACCTACGCCGCCGTGCTCGCCCACCTGCGCGCCGGGTGACGCGGTCCGGTTCACTGGAGTCATGGCAATTCCGGAGCTCGCGCTGCGGCAGATCGAACGGTGGTGCGCGCAGCGCGTCCCCGAGCACCTCCAGGACCGGGTCCGGGTCGAGTGCCGGACGCGAGGCCGCGCGGTCACCATCGTCGAACGCCGCGCGCCGCAGGGCGGGTCCGGCTGGAGCGAGCAGGAGATCGCGCAGCTGCGGTTCGACGAGTTCGGCATCTGGTCGGTGTGGTGGGCCGACCGGGACGGGCAGTGGCTGAGCCACCCCGACGGGCCGGTCGCCAGCACGCCGCCCGCGCTGCTCGCCGAGATCGACCGCGACCCCTGCGGGGTGTTCTGGGGCTAGGCCGGCGGCGGGAACCGGACCTCGTTGCGGTCGATCTTCGCGTGGGCGGCCGCGGCCAGGTCGACGCCGAGGCGGTCGGCCAGCTGCAGCAGGTACAGCGTGACGTCCGCGATCTCGTCCAGCACCTTGCCCTCCAGCGCCGGATCCGCGCGCCACGCGTCGGATTCCTCGGGCGTCAGCCACTGGAACAGCGAGGTCAGCTCTCCGACTTCGCCGGAAAGCGCCATCACGAGGTTCTTCGGGGTGTGGTACGGCTCCCAGGCACGGGCCGCGGCGAAGTCGCGCAGCCGCTGGGTCACGTCGTCGAATGTCACGGCGCGATTGTGCCTGGTGGTCACAATGCGTCAGCGGCCGTATGGCGGACTGGCGTTGACCGGTGAATCTCTCACTCAATAGGTTGAACTTCGTCGGGATTGTTGCGGGGACCAAGGCTGGGAAGGGAACGTCTTGAAGTACCTGCGATCCGTCCGCGGCCGCATGCTGGGCATCGCGTTCATCCCCGGTGGCGCGCTCGTCGCCGTGGCTGTCGTGATCGCGATTCTCCTGATCCACCAGGCGGTTCGGACGCGGGACCTGGCCGTGGAGACGGCGGCCGCGGCGGACCGGACGGCCCGCGCGGTGGTCGCGTTGCAGGCCGAGCGGAGCGCGGCGATGGCCGCGCCCGAGCAGCGCAGTGCCGCGTACGCCGGCTACACCCAGCGGATCGAGTCCGCCATCGCCGGCCTGCGCGACTACGCGCGCCACGCCCCGGACGCCGAGTCCGGCTACCAGCAGACGACCGCCGTCGAGCTGCTTTCCGTTGCCGAAGGCATGGATCGCTCCGATTCCCTCGCCCTGGCCGGGCTGGACAACGTGACGCGGGGGTCGTTCACCTCCGCCGTCGCCTCCTACCGGGCCGAGCTGGCCCGGGTCGTCCCGCAGCTCACCGAGAGTGGCCGGATGGCGTACGAAACGCTCACGCGTAGCGCCGAATGGAGCAGGCTGGCCGCCGCCGAGAACGCTTTCACCGCCGCCGAACCGCTTCCGGTGCCCGAGCCCGCGTGGCGGAACGCTTCCTACGCCGTGTCCGCCCAGCTCGGCCTGCTGTACACGCAGCAGAGCCAGTACGCCGTGCAGCTGACGCTCGACGACGGCCGCCGCACCCTCGCCGGCGCCCTCGCCGCGGGGACGGCGCTCCTGCTGTTCGCCGTGCTCCTGATGGTGGTGGTCCGGCGGCTCGTGGCGCGGGTGCCGGTGCCGGTCGTCCCGATCATGGTGCCGACCGTCCACCCGGCCATCCCGCGACCCCGCCACGCACGGTCACGACGGCCGGGGCTCCCGGACCCGTGGCCGCTGAAAGCCGTGTTCGACGACTTGCGCCGCCGATGAGGTGCTCACCCACCGTCACTGATTACTCCGAAAAGAGCACGCGGTTGGCCCACACGCGTGCTGGTGCCCGTCGGGCAGACTGGTGCGCGTGAGTCCCCTCTCGGATCTTCGCCCCTAC
Organism: Amycolatopsis sp. NPDC004772; assembly: GCF_053601215.1. Taxonomy (NCBI): domain Bacteria; kingdom Bacillati; phylum Actinomycetota; class Actinomycetes; order Pseudonocardiales; family Pseudonocardiaceae; genus Amycolatopsis; species Amycolatopsis sp. NPDC004772. The sequence continues at coordinate 14,236 of NZ_JBSGBK010000103.1, read as the reverse complement.
CTGCGCACTTTGGACGCGGAGACGCTGGCGGACCTGCTGCACGCCCAAGCCGAGCGCGATCCCGAGCTGCGGCACTCGCTCGAACTGCGCGCGGCCACCCAATCCGGTGACGTCAGCGAGGCGCACCGCCTGTTGGACACCGCGGTCACCGACGGGAACGTCGAGTACACCGCGAAGATCGGCGCGGTCCTCGACACGCTGCAGCGGATGCTCGACGCCGGCAGCCGCGCCGACCTCGCCCCGCTGGCCCGGCGCACGGTCGACGACATCAGCGAGGTGCTGGAGCAGTCCGGCGACCACGCCGGCGACCTGGCGGACCGGCTGGACCGGGCCGTCGAGCTGTACGCCCGCGCGTGCGCCGCCCGGCCGCCGGACCCGGAGAAGCTGGCCGACTGGATCCTCGAGGTCGAGTTCGACGGCCCCGGCCGCCCGGTGATCGACCTCGCCGAGTTCGCGACCGCGCTGGGCGAGCCGGGGCTCAAGCGGATCAAGTCCACTGTGGACGACGTGCTCGCGGCGAACGGGCCGGGCCACCGCCGCGACGTGGCCGAACGGCTGCGGGAGCAGCTGGCCGAGGTGCTCGGCGACGTCGACGAGCTGGTGGCGATCCTGTCGGCCAAGCCGCCGCGGGTGGACGTCAGCCTCAAGATCGTCCGGGTGCTGCGGGCCGCCGGGCGGCACAGCGAGGCCATCGCGCACGCCGCTCGCGCGCTCACCCACGACAAGCAGCCGCCGGCACCCGAGCCGGAGAGCGAAACCTCTCGTCGCCGCAAGGAATTCGACGCCGAACCAGGCCCCGGGACCTACGCGGCTCTCCGCGAGGCCGCGACGAACGAGGGGAAGTGGACGACCCAGCGCCGGGAAGCGCTCGCTCGCCTGCGCAAACGTGCCGCCGAAGGTGCCGGACAAGCCGGCGAGCTCGTCCGCGTCCTGCTCGACGACGGCCGTCCCGACGAAGCTTGGCGCGCCTGCGTCCGGTTCGGTGCGTCCGCCGAACTCAAACTCGAGCTGGCCGAACAGCGGGCGGCCGAGCACCCGGCCGAGGCGATCCCGGTCCTCCGCGAACACGTCGACGAGCTCATCGAGCGCAAGGACCCGCAGGCCTATCAGGAAGCCGCCCGCCGGCTGAAGCTGTTGCGCACCTTGCACAAGCGCGCGGAGACGCCGGACGAATTCACCGCTTACCTGGCCGCGCTGGTGGAAAACCACCGGCGGAAAAGCCGCCTGATCACGGAAATCCGGACCGCCAGGATCGCCATGCCGAAAGCCGTGACAACCGGGGCTTCGCCCCGGGCCGGGGGCTCCGCCACCCGGACCCCCAAAAGCCCGTAACCTCCCCGCGCAGCCCTCGTTGACCCGGGAGAACCGGTGATTCACGTGCACCGGGACATCGTGAGCGCGCCAGGCGTCGCGGTGGCCCAGTTCCGCCCTCCGGCTCGGCGCCTCCCCGTCGAGCACCCGGCGGGACCCGCGCCAGGGCCACCGCGACCCGTTCGCGGTGAAGTGAAAGCATGAGGCCATGAGCCCGGTCAGTCGCGCCCGCAAGAGGCAGCCGCAGCCCGTCACGCACAGCGTGACCGGCCTGTTCAAGGACGTCCTGAACGACTTCTCGGCGCTGGGCGCCGACCCCGCGCCGGTCGACGTCGAACTGCTCGCCTCCGAGGTGCTCGGCCAATTCCGCGACCTGCCCGTCGAGGACGGCGAAGAGCCGCTCGGCCTGGAACTCATCGGCTTCGCCCAGCGCAAGATCACGCCGGGTGCCGCCGCGCTGCTGGCCGCCCTGAAGGTCGTCGCCGAGACCGACGTCGAGCGCAAGGCCGCCGACGCCGGGCTGCAGGTCGTCCTCGGCCGCGGCATCCCCGAGCCCGCCTTCGCCGCCGGGCTGGGCCGGGTCACCGCCGGCGAGTGCTGGCGGACCGGGGACGTCTACGGCGACGAGTCGTCCCTGCTGTGCGTCTTCACCCACGGCGACCGGGCGTACGGCCTGCTCGCGCTGCTCGACTTCACCGAGGGCGGCCGGGTCCGGGACCTCGTGGTGATCGACGGGCCCGCCGACGTCGTCGCCGAGATGCGGGAGCAATCCGACGCCGACCCGGAGCTGGTCCTCTTCGAGGCCGTCGACCCCGCCGAAGCCCACCGCCTGATCGCGGACGGCCTCGCCGCCACCGACCACCTCGACGAGGCCGACGTCAGCGAGGACTACGCCCGCTTCCACGCGGTCGCGCTCACCTGGTGCCGCGCGCTGCCGGAGCCGGCGCTCGTGCCCGAGGTCGCCGAGTGGTCCGACGCCGAACGCGCGGCCGTCGTCGAGCAGTTCGTCGCGGCGAGCGGTGAGGACGCCGACGCCGCCCGCTCGATCGGCAGCCTGCTGCTGGAGCACGGCCTGCGCACCGACCCGGGCAACCCGCTGCGCGTCGGGCCGGAGAAGATCGCGCGGTTCCTCGAGGGGCTGCTCGGCGAGGAGTACGAACTCGACGCCGACCACGAGGACGCCGTCGAGCCGGTCGTGCTGGCCTGGGTGCAGTGGACCGGCGAGCGGGCGCACCTGACCGAGACCGCGATCGCCGCCCTCGACGAAGCCGTCCAGGACTACCTGAGCGAGTACACCGACGAGGACGACTCCCCGCTGGAGCGCTACTTCGCCGACACCGGCGACCTGTCGCCGACCGAACTGGCCGACGCGCTGGAGCGCCGGATGTTCGCGGTGCCGTCGACGACCACGGAGATCGACGAGGAAGAGGTCGACCTCGACCCGACCGACGCCGACCAGCGCCGCGCGCTCGTCATCGCCGAGGCCGACGAGGACGAAGACGAGCAGCGGCTGATCCTGCGCGCGACGATCGTCGACCAGCTGTGGGACAACGAGCCCGCCGAGGTCTGGCAGGCCGCCGAGCGCCTGCAGGAGGGTGAGCTCGACCGCGACGAGATCTTCGAGCAGCTCATCGACACGCTGGAAAACAGCCTGCTGGACGCGGAAAACCTCGAGTACGACGCCGACGCCTACGTCGAGGCGCTGGCCGAGCTCTGATCGCTAGGGGAGGGGGCCCGCGTGCTCCGCGGGCTTCGCCTTGCTGCGGCGCTCCTGCAGCCGGTCGTCGAAGTCGACGACGAAGGTTCCCGCGGCCATCGCGATCAGCAAGGCCAGACCGAGCACCGCACCGACCCACGTGAGGATCATGGTGAACATCGTGGGCCTCCTCCCCAGCTCAGAGCCGTTTTCCTGACTCCTTCAGGGTCGCTTTCACAACGCATGCCCGGTATCGGCCAACCGGTTACGGCTCAGCGGCCCGCCTCGGCCGAACGGCCGGTTTCCGGCGCGGAGAGTCGTCGCGGGTCAACGAATCGTGTGCGCGCCTTCGCTCAGCGTGCGAAAGCGCGGCATGTGGGTGACGAGGTGCGTGACCGGGTCAGAGCTTGCGCAAGCGGACCCGGTTGATGGTGTGGTCGCAGTCCTTGCGCAGCACCAGGGTCGCCCGGGGGCGGGTCGGCTTGATGTTCTCCATCAGGTTCGGCTCGTTGATCGAGTGCCACAGGTGGCGTGCTTCGGCGCGGGCCTCGTCGTCGGGCAGGCCGGCGAAGTGGTGGAAGTGCGACGCCGGGTCCGCGAACGCCGTGTGCCGCAGCTCCAGGAACCGCTCGACGTACCAGCGCTGGATGTCGTCGGTGTGCGCGTCGACGTAGATCGAGAAGTCGAAGAGGTCGGACACCATCAGCCGCGGCCCCGGCTGCAGCACGTTCAGGCCCTCGACGATGAGGATGTCCGGCTGCTGCACCACCTGCTCCTGGCCGGGCAGGATGTCGTAGGCCAGGTGCGAGTACACCGGCGCGGCGACCCGCTCGGCGCCCGACTTGACCTCGGTGACGAACCGCAGCAGCGCGCGGCGGTCGTAGCTCTCCGGGAACCCCTTGCGGTGCATGATCCCGCGGCGCATCAGCTCGGCGCGCGGGTAGAGGAAGCCGTCGGTGGTGACCAGGTCGACGCGGGGGTGGTCCGGCCAGCGGGCGAGCAGCGTGCGCAGGATGCGGGCGGTGGTCGACTTGCCGACCGCCACGCTCCCGGCGATGCCGATCACGAACGGGACCTTCGTGCCGCGGGAGTCGTCACCGAGGAACGTCGTCGTCGCTTCGTAGAGCCGCTGGCGGGCGGCGACCTGGAGGTTGATCAGGCGGGACAGCGGCAGGTAGACGTCGGCCACCTCGGCCAGGTCGACCTGCTCGCCGAGACCGCGCAGCCGCAGCAGCTCGGCCGCGGTCAGCGGCAACGGGGTCGAGCTCCTGAGTTCTTTCCACTGTTCCCGGTGCAGCTCGACATACGGGCTGAGTTCGCGGACCCGGGTCATCGCACACTCCTCCGGCCGTCGCCTGCACTGGCGGACGTTCACCTGCGTGATTAACGGTAGGGCTTACGGCCGGTGAAAGCGCTGTGACGTAGTCCACCCCCTCCCGGGGGTTGATCACCCAGCGTCACATTTTTCCGAAGACTTCGGCCCAGGCCGCGGCGACCTGCCGGGCGCAGGTCGCGGGGGCGACGCCGCCGACGCCGGTGCCGAGACCCGGCATCGCGATCGTGTCGACGAACTCCCGCACCGGGCCGTGGTCGAGCCGGCCGTCGCGCCAGGTCAGGAACACCGCGCGGGCGGCGAGGTACGGGTGGACGGTGTCGGCGGGCAGCCGTTCGCCGGGTTCCCGCATGGTCGGGGCGCTGATCAGCCAGGCCGGCTCGGCCTCGCCGGTCGGCACCACCACGGCGTCGCCGATCGGCAGCTCGCCGCCGTGGAAGGCCAGGACGGCGCTGCGGACGCTCTGCTCCACGCCCGGGAACGCCTGCGCGTAGACGGCGTCGATGCCGCCGCGCATCCAGCCGTAGGAGTTGGCCGGGCTGACCACGGCCTGGGCGACGACGTCGAGCACCGACCCGCGGTGCACCCGGACGCGGCCGGCCAGTTTCTGCGCGGCGGCGGTCCAGGCAGCGGCGAGTGGTTCATCGACGGCGCACAGCACCAGCTCCGGTGCGCGGGGGGCGAGCGGCGGCTTGGCGCCCTCACGTCCGGTGTGCGTGCCCGATTCGGCGGTCACCCGCTCAGCATCGCAAAAAATGCCACCCGGCGTAACCGGTTCCCGTACCGGCTGTCCGAGTGAATGTCGCCACGCTCGGGCCCCGTAGCCTGGGTGCTGTGTCACGGATCGCATACTTCGGCCCCCGAGGGACCTTCACCGAACAGGCCGCGCGGGTGCTCGCCGCCGGCGAAGAACTGATCCCGTACGAGACCGTCCGGCTCGCGATGACCGCGGTCCGCGCCGGCGAAGCGGACGCGGCGTGCGTCCCGATCGAGAACTCCGTCGAAGGCGTGGTGCCCACCACGCTCGACGGGTTCAGCGAGTCGACCCCGCTGGTCGCCGTCGCCGAGACGATCCTGCCGGTGCACTTCAGCGTGCTGACCCGGCCCGGGGGCGGGGAGATCCGGACCGTCGCCAGCCACCCGCACGCGCTGGCCCAGGTCCGCGAGTGGCTCGACGCGAACCTGCCGGGAGCGCACGCGGTGGCGTCGTCGTCGACGTCGGCCGCCGCGGTCGGCGTGCTGGAGGGCGACTTCGACGCGGCGGTCTGCGCGCCGGTCGCGAACGAGCACTACCACCTCGAGGTGCTGGCCACCGAGGTCGCCGACGTCTCCGACGCGGCGACGCGGTTCCTGCTGGTCCGTCGCCCGGGCGAGCTGCCGGACCCGACGGGCGCCGACCGGACGTCCGTGGTCGCCGCGGCCGCGAACCGCACCGGCACGCTCGCCGAGCTGCTCACCGAACTGGCCGGCCGCGGCATCAACCTGACCCGGCTCGACGCCCGCCCGACGCGCAACAACTTCGGCGAGTACCGCTTCTTCATCGACTTCGAAGGCCACGTCGCCGAGCCGCGGGTCCTCGACGCGCTGACGGCATTGCGCCGGCACTGCCGCAACCTGCGGTTCCTCGGCTCGCACCCGCGGGCCGACGGCGTCCCCACCACGATCGTCGACGGCTTCGGCAACGACGACTTCGTCGAAGCGGCCGTGTGGGCCGACGCGGTGCGCAAGGGAGACCTGGCGTGAGGCTGCTGCTCATCCGCCACGGACAGACCGACGGGAACGTCCGCGGCGCGCTGGACACCGCCCTGCCCGGCCCGCCGCTGACCGACCTCGGCCGCCGGCAGGCGGACGCCCTCGCCGCGCGGCTCGCGGAGGAGCCGCTGGTCGCGGTGTACGCGTCGCAGGCGACGCGCGCCCAGCAGACGGCGGCGCCGCTGGCCGCGCGGTTCTCCCTGGACGTGCAGGTCGTCGACGGTGTGCACGAGGTCGTCGCGGGCGATCTCGAGGGGGCGACCGACCACGAGTCGATCCGGACCTACATGGAGACGGTCCGGCGCTGGACGCTCGGCGAGCTGGCGCCGTCGCTGCCCGGCGGGGAGAGCGGCACCAGCGTGCGCACCCGGATGCTGGACGCGGTCGGCCGGCTGCGCGCCAAGCACGAACAGGCCGACCCGGACGGCGTGATCGCCCTGGTCAGCCACGGTGGCGCGATCCGGCTGACCGGCGAATGGCTGGCCCCGAACGTGCACGCCGACGTCGCGAACGCCGCGTTGATCCCGAACACCGGGCTGGTGGAGCTGGTGGCGCAGCCGGAGGGCCGGTGGCGGTGCCTGACCTGGGTCGACACCCCGCTCTGAAGATCCCGAAAGTGTGATTCCGTCACGTTTAGAACACGCCTGGTGGGGAATTTACGAAAGCAGCCAACCCGGCCGCGTCCCGGTACGTCTACCCAGTAGCACCACACCAGGGAGGCGATTGACATGAAGCTTTCACGGTTGTTCCCGGTCGTCGCGGCTTCGGCGGGCGTTCTCGCGCTCTCCGCCTGCGGCGGGGGCGGCACCACCAACGCGGCGAGCAGCTCGACGCCGTCCAGCTCGGAGTCACCGACCGCCACCCCCACGGTCACCACCGCCACGTCGAGCGCGTCCGCCACGCCGGCCGCGCCGCCGGTCGCCCAGCCCGCGGACGACGGGCTGTGCAAGGCCGGCGACGTCAAGCTCTCGCTCGGCCAGGGCGACGCGGGCGCCGGCTCGGTGTACCGGCCGCTGCTCATCACGAACTCCAGCGCGGAGCCCTGCACCATCCAGGGCTTCCCCGGCGTGTCGTATGTGGCCGGTCCGGACGGGCACCAGGTCGGCAAGGACGCCTTCCGCGAAGGCACCAAGGGCAACGCCGTCAAGCTGAACCCGGGCCAGACCGCGGCCGCCGACATCCAGTTCGTCAACGTGCGGAACTTCGACCCGGGCGCCTGCCAGCCGACGGCGGTCCGGGGCCTGCGCATCTACCTGCCGCAGGAGACCGCGTCGAACTTCGTGCCTTCGGAGGGCACGGGCTGCGCCGGCACGACGATCCCCGGCAACCAGCTCGCCGTGAAGACCGTCCACCCCGCCTAGATGCGGCCGCAGATCTCCTTCGCCTCGGTCAGGTGCCGCTGGCCGGAGATGTCGTTGAAGTGCAGGCTCAGTACCATCCGGCTGACGCCGTCGATGTGGTCGGCCAGCGGCTGGTAGTTGGCGTTCACCTGGGCGGCGGCCGCGGACAGCTCGCGCGCGGCCACCATCCGGTGCAGCCGCTCCCCGCTGAGGGCGGGGGTCAGCGACGGCTGCGCGTCCCGGCTCGTGTCGGGCAGCTCGCCCACCCGGTCGAGCGCCTGGCACGCCGCGACGGCGTCGTCGAGCGCGCCGGCGTGCACTCCGGACAGTCCCCACAGGAGCCCGAGCACGCTGCCGCCCAGCACGAACCCGGCCACCCCGCAGAGCACGAGCAACCGGCGTGCCGGCGGGGGCGGCTTGACCTCGACCTCCTCCGAAGGCTCGTCGAAGTCCGGATCGGCGTCGGTGCCGGTCCCCGGGTCCACGGTGCGCATGCCTGCCTCCTCACCACCTGGGTGAGGAGCTATTTCAGCTCACAATCCCGGATCGTGGTGGGTCAGCGCCGCGGCTGAGTCCGATTTGTCACCGAGGGAGAACCGCCGCAGCGCGCCGACCGCGAACGCGGCGATCACCAGCATGGCGACGCCGGACACCGCGAAGGTCCGCGCGGCCGAACCGAGCTGCTCGGTCAGCACGCCGCCCAGCAGCGCGCCGAGCGGGATCGCGCCCCAGACGACCGTGCGCCACACCCCGAGCACCCGGCCGAGCAGCTCGCCTGGCACGAGCGTGTGCCGGGCCGTCGCGAGCACGACGTTCACTGCCACCACCGCCGCCGCGAACAGCCCGAACAGCGCCGCGCCCGCGACCGGCGAGCGCACCAGCCCCATCCCGCCGAACCCGAGGCCGCAGCAGACGATCCCGCCGGCCACGACCGGGAGCCGTCCGGTCGCCCGCACCAGCCGCGGGGCCACGCCCGCGCCGAGCAGCCCGCCGATCCCGCCGACGAAGGCGAAGAACCCGAAGGTCGCGTCGGACAGGTGGAGGTCCTCGAGCGCGTACAGCACCAGTTGGGCCTGCGCGAGCTCGCTGACCAGGCTCAGGAGCCCGGCGACGACGACCAGCCGCAGCAGCAGCGGGTGCCCGCGCAGCCAGCGCAGGCCGTCGGCGAGCTCGGTGCGCAACTTCGCCGGTGCGACCGGCGTCTCCGCCTTCGCGCGGTAAGTGCCGGCCAGCCCGAGCAGCACCGCCGCCGCGATCGCGAAGCCGGCGGAGTTGAGGATGAACGGGAAGGCGGCGAAGAGGGCGAAGGTCAGGCTGCCGACCGGGCCGCCGAGGAACGTCTGGCCGACGATCTCGCAGGCCTGCAGCTTGCTGTTGGCGGCGTCCAGCGACCGGTTTCCGACGACCGCCGGGATGAGCGCGTTCGCCGCGCTGTCGGCGATCGTCTCGGCCGTCCCGATGATCAGCGCGGTCAGGTAGACCAGCCAGATCGTCATGCCGCCGGTGGCGACGAGCACGGCCAGCGCGCCGACCGCGGCCGCGCGGACGGTGTTCGCGACGATCATCGCGCGCCGCCGGTCGATCCGGTCGACCAGCGCGCCGGCCACCGCGGCGAACAGCAGCCACGGCAGGAACTGGGTGGCGGACAGGCCGGCGATGAGCACCGGATCGCGGGTCAGGGTCGTGGCCAGCAGGGGCAGGGCCACCTTGCCGATGCCGTCCCCCAGGTGGGATGCCGCGCTCGACGTCAGCAGCCAGGTGAGTCTTCGGCCGCTCCCGTCGTTCCGGGCTTCGTTCACTGTGCCTCCCCCGCACGCCGCCCGACGACTTCGCGTACGAGGATAACCGCGGAGATGGCTGCGCGTGGTCACGTTGTCACTAACGGTGAATCTCGTGACAGTATCCGCTGGCAAGCGCGGAATTCGGTGGAACGTGGGGAGGGGACGCGGGAATCCGGGCCGGGGTCAGCCCCAGCCGAGCTCGTGCAGCCGGGCGTCGTCGATGCCGAAGTGGTGGCCCAGCTCGTGCACGACGGTGATCAGGACCTCCTCGACGACCTCGTCCTCGTCCTCGCACATGGCGAGGATCGGCTGCCGGTAGATCGAGATCCGGTCGGGCAGCACCCCGCCGTAGGACGACGTCCGCTCGGTCAGCGCGATGCCGTGGTAGAGCCCGAGGATGTCCGGTGCCTCGTCGTTGAACTCCTCGACCAGCACGACGACGTTGTCCATCGCGCGCGCGAACTCGGCCGGCACCTCGTCCAGGGCTTCCGAGACCAGTTCTTCGAACCGCTCCCGGCTCATCTCGACGGCCATCAGCCGTTCTGCTTCGTCGACGGAGGGGCGGAGTTCGACGTGGCCGGGCCACCGCCGCCGTCGGAAGGCGGGCCGCCGTCCTGGGGCTGGCCGCCGTCCGGGCCGGCCGGGGCGGCCTTGATGCTGCCGGTCACCGCCTGCAGGCCGCTCTTGTCGGGCAGCAGTGAGGCGACCTTGCAGTTGACCTTGGTCGAGCCGGTGTCCCAGCTCTCCTGCTCCCGCAGGTCCCAGGTCAGGATCAGCTTCTTGGCGTCGAGGTCGGCGCCGCCGGTGTAGTCGCCGGCCGCCTTGTTGCACTCGGTGTCGAGCCAGGCCTTCTGGTCGTCCTGGGAGGGGTAGCCCTCCTTGAACTTCGTCTTGAGGTCGAGGGTCGCGACGATCTCGTACGAGTGCGGCTTCGTGCAGTCGATCGGGTCGCCGACGCCCTTGCCGAGCAGGGCCAGGCAGGTGCCCGGCTCGAAGACCAGCGACTGGTCCTGGTCCTTGGCCGGCCCGGTGGTCGGCAGCAGCTTGCCGCCGGGGCCCGCCCACTGCAGGCCGCACCGGAGCTGGCGGTCGCCGTCGTCCCACTGCGACGGCGTCGGGCGGAGCAGGTTGGTCGTGAGCTTGCCGTACGGGTCGAGCTTGTGCCCGAGGTAGGGCTTCACGTCCGAGGTGCACTTCTGCTGCGCGATCTGCTGCCACTGCTCCAGCGACGGGACGGGGGCGCCCTCCGGGAACTGGGCGCCGATGTCCACGAGCGTGGTCACCTCGAACAGGTGCGGCTCGGTGCAGGCCACCTTGCGCGCGTCGCTCGCGTCCGGGTTGTCCCAGGTCAGGCAACTGCCGGGCGGGGAGTGGAAGGCTTCCTGGGCGGCCGCGGACAGCTTGCCGGCGCCGCCACCGGACCCGCCGGTGATGCCGTCGCTCCACGAGAACACGACGCTGAGCGCGAGCGCGATCAACGCGCCCGCGAAGATCCCGCCCATCACGACGCGGGTGCGCAGCGTCTGGGTGGCGGTGGGGAACCGATCGGCGCTGGGAGACATCGCAGTCCATGATGCCCGCGCCGCGCATGACGTGCGCGGTCCGGGTGGTTAGGGTGGTCACGGTTTCGCGGTGGCCGGTGATTACGGAGCGCACATGACGCAGGACAACAATACTGGGGACCAGCCGCCCCCCGAGCCGCCGAAGCGCGGCTCGATGAGGTTTCAGGACTCGAACACCCAGCCCCGCCAGCCCTCGCTGGCCGAGCAGCGGGCCCGGCAGCAGGCGCTGGCCCAGGAGGAACGGGACGAGGAGCTGGCCCGCCAGGCCGACGCCAAGGCGGCGACCCGGCGCAAGATCCTGATCGGCAGCGGGGTCACGGTCGGGCTCGTCGGCCTGGTCGCGACGTTCTACACGGTCGCGAAGCCGCAGGGCGAGGTCACGGCGGTCTGCACCGACTCGAACGGGGTCGTCCAGAACGACGACTACTGCGACGACAACTACGTCACGAGCCACGGCGGCTACCACAGCGGCGGCTTCCTGTTCCTGCCGATCCCGGGCGGCGGCTACAACAGCTACCGCTACAACTACGGCGGCACCGGGGTCATCGGGCAGCGGGTGAGCGGTGGCACGTACGACGCGCCGTCGTCGCGGACCAGCGTCAACACGAAGTCCGGCAAGTCCGTCCAGCGCGGCGGCTTCGGCATCAGCGGGAAGAGCGGCAGCACCGGGGGCACCGGCGGCAGCGGCAAGAGCGGGGGATCGTAGGTGTACCGGGACCGGCGGGAGCCGCGGCGCGACTGGCAGCGGATCGTCGAAGAGCAGGGGCTCGTCTACGGCACGCCGGCCCGCGACAGCAGCGGCCGGATGCGGCCGTACTGGGACGAGTCCGTGCACTACGTCTTCGAGATGGACGAGGTCCTGTCCCTCGAGGCCGACGTCGAACTGCTGCACTCGATGTGCCTGGAAGCCGTCGACAACGTCGTGACGACCGAGGGCTACCAGCGCTTCGGCATCCCCGAGTGGGTCTGGCCGCACATCGCCGAGTCGTGGAAGCGGCAGGACCCGCACGTCTACGGCCGGTTCGACCTGCGCTACGACGGCAAGTCGCCGGCGAAGCTGCTCGAGTACAACGCGGACACGCCGACCACGCTGCTGGAGGCGTCGCTGCTGCAGTGGCACTGGAAGACCGACGTCTTCCCGGACGACGACCAGTGGAACTCGATCCACGAGAAGCTGGTCGAGCGCTGGTCGCAGCTGCAGGACAAGCTGCCGTCGAACGAGCTGCACTTCACCTGGTCGGCGGCCGACCCGTCGGGTGAGGACAACGTCACGACGGCGTACCTGCAGGAGACCGCGGCCGAGGCCGGGCTGGACACGGTGGGCCTGGCGATCGAGGAGATCGGCTGGGACCCGGTGCTCAAGCGGTTCGTCGACCTCGAAGAGGCGCAGATGGCGACCGTGCTGAAGCTGTACCCGTGGGAGTGGGTGGTCGACGAGGAGTTCGGCCGCCATGCCGTCGAGTCGCTGCCGCGGACGCTGTGGATCGAGCCGCTCTGGAAGATGATCCTCTCCAACAAGACGCTGCTGGCGATCCTGTGGGAGAACTACCCGGGCCACCCGAACCTGCTGCCGGCGTTCGCCGACGACCCGGGCCTGCTCACCGAGTACGTCCGCAAGCCGAAGCTGGGCCGCGAGGGCGCGAACGTCCAGATCGTCGCGACCGGCTACGAAACCCAGACCGACGGCGTGTACGGCGCCGAAGGCTTCGTCTACCAGGCGTTCGACCCCCTGCCCGAGTTCGACGGCTACCGGCCGGCGCTCGGCGCGTGGATCGTCGGCGACACCTCCGCCGGCCTGGGCATCCGAGAGACTGGCGGCCTGGTGACCGACGACGGTGCCGCCTTCGTCCCACATCGCATCGTCGAGTCGTGATAAAACACCCCATCGCTGACCTCTTGGGAGAAAACTCGTGACCTCGACGCTTGCGCTGTCCGACACGTTCGGCTCCGACCTCGTGCGGGGGATCGGCGCGATCCTGCTGTACGGCGTCGTCGGCCTGCTGCTGATGTTCGCCGGCTTCTACGCGATCGACTGGACCACGCCCGGCAAGCTGTCGAAGCTGGTGACCCAGGGCCTGCCGAACGCCGTGATCGTGACGGCGTCCGGGATGCTCTCGATGGCGTTCATCGTGGTGGTGGCGATCTTCAACTCGGCGAGCGACCTGACGGAAGGTCTGATCACCTCGCTGGTCTACGGCCTGCTGGGGATCGCGGTCCAGGTGATCGCGGTCCGGCTCCTGGAGTGGGCCACCCGCATCGACGTGGCCTCGACCATCGAGAGCGAGAAGTTCGCCCCGGTGAGCATCGTGGTCGCGGCGGCCCACCTCGGCCTGGGCCTCGTGGTGGCGGTCGGCATTTCCTGACGTTCCCCACTACCGTGGGGTAGGTGCGCCTGCTGAGGACACCGGACGACCGGTTCACGGACCTGCCCGAGTTCCCGTACGAGCCCCGCTACGCGGAGCTGGCCGACCCCCACGGCGGCCGGATCAGAGTGGGGTACGTCGAGGCAGGCCCGTCGGACGGCCCGGTGGTCCTCTTGCTGCACGGCGAGCCGAGCTGGTCGTTCCTCTACCGCAAGATGCTCCCGGTCCTGGCGGCCGCGGGCCTGCGGGCGATCGCCCCGGACCTGGTGGGCTTCGGCCGGTCCGACAAGCCGGCCGAGCTCGCGGACCATTCGTACGCCCGGCACGTGGAGTGGATGCACGGCTTCGCGTTCAACGCCCTGGACCTGCACGACGTGACGTTGGTCGGCCAGGATTGGGGAGGGTTGATCGGCCTGCGGATGGTGGCTTCGTCGCCATCGCGGTTCGCTGGGATCGTGGCTTCGAACACCGGCCTGCCGACGGGCGACATCGACATGCCGCCGGCGTGGCACGCATTCCGCACGGCGGTGGAGAAGGCCCCGGTGCTGGACGTAGCGCGTTTCGTGCAGTCGGGGTGCAAGTCGGTGTTGTCGGAAGCGGAGAGGGCGGCTTACGACGCACCGTTCCCGAACGAGATGTACAAGGCGGGCCCGCGAGCAATGCCGGGCCTGGTGCCGTACCAGCCGGACAACCCGGCATCGTCGGCGAACCGCGAGGCGTGGAAGACGCTGACCGAGCTGGAGATTCCGTTCTTGGTGGCATTTTCCGACGGCGACCCGATAACCGGGGGCATGGCACCGGTGTTGAGGCGCTCGATGAAGGGCGCGCAGGGACTGGAGCACCCGGTGATCAAGGGGGCGGGGCACTTCCTGCAGGAGGACGCGGGCGAGGAGCTGGCTGAACAGGTGGCGCGCTTCGTGCGGGGTTGAGCAAACCGGCGGCCGGGAGTGCGAGCCAGGTTGGGGGCGCTGCGAACCGGCGGCCGGCGACGTAAGGGGACCAGCGACGTCACCAGACCTCCCCCGCCCCTCATCCCAGCTATCCCTTCAGTCGGCGGCCGGGTGTGTCAAGGCACGCTTTCCCGCCTTGACACACCCG
>NZ_JBSGBK010000102.1:0-29412 GCF_053601215.1 Amycolatopsis sp. NPDC004772 | reverse complement strand
CTCTTGTTTTTTTCACCCCCCCTCCCTCCCTCCCACCGCTAACCCCGCGGCGTGTTTTTTTTTGTTTGGGTTTATCTAACCCGCCTTACCACTCACGACCGGCCGCGCGCAGGTCAGCCGCCCGTCAGTGGGCCGTCAGCGTTCCTCGCGATCCTGGGGTGGTCCGAGAACCGGTGGCGAACCCCGATGGGAGTTGACCGCGCGATGACTTCGCTGGTTGCGGTGTCCACCTACGTGCCGACGACCGTGCCGATCGAATCGCTGCAGGACGAACTGGGCCTCGACGCCGGGCAGGTGCGCCGCTTCCGGCGGATGTACGGCCTCGACCGGGTCTGCCGGTCCGACGAGTCCGAAGCGGACATGGTGCTCGGCGCGGTCAGCAAGCTCGATTCCCTCCGCGGCCGGGAAGAACGCGTGCGGTACGTCGTGCGCGCGAAGACGATGCCGGCCGCGAACCCGTACCCCGTCGACCCCATGGTCGACGTGCGGGAGGCGCTCGGGCTCACCCACGCGGCCCTGTTCACCCTCACCGACCACGCCTGCGCCTCCGGGCTGCTGGCCGTCGACCTCTGCGGCACGCTGCTGGCCGCCGACGGCGATCCCGACGCGCTCGCCCTCGTCCTCACCGGGGAAAAGGCGTTCACCCACTCCGCGCAGGTCATCCCCGACACCGCGATCATGGGCGAGGCCACCGCCGCGGTACTCGTCGGCCCCGGCGAGGACCAGGACACGCTGCTCGGCTACGCCACCACCACGCTCGGCGGCCCGGGCGGCGAAGTCATCCTCGACGACGAGCAGGCCGCCGAATTCCGGCAGATCTACCCCGGCGCGGTCGCCGACGTCGCGCTCGAAGCGATCGCGGCGGCCGGGCTGGGCGTCGACGACATCGACCTCGTCCTGCCGCACAACGTCAACAAGATCTCCTGGGTGCGGGCGAGCGCCGCGCTCGGCATCCCGCGTTCGAAGATCTTCCTGCGCAACGTCGGGCTGACCGGGCACTGCTTCTGCGCCGACCCCTTTCTCAACCACCACACCGCGGACGGCCTGGGACTCATCGCGCCGGGCGCCTGTTACCTGATGATTTCCGTCGGCCTGGGGTCGACGTTCTCCGCCATGGTCTTCCGGAAATGAGGAGCGCTGCAATGAGTGTCGAATTCGAGATCTCCGGCGTCGGCATCGGGGAGCTCGCGGAGCGTTACGGCACCCCGCTCTTCGTCTACGACGGCGACGAACTGGGCGGCCGGCTCCTCGGCCTGCGGGAGCGGCTGCACCCGCGCCTGGAGATCTTCTACTCGCTCAAGTCCAATCCGAACATCTCGGTGTGCGCGTTGCTGCACGCCCACGGCGCGCGGGCCGAAGTGTCGTCGATGGCCGAGCTGATCACCGCCCGGCGGGCCGGGGTCGCCGGCGAGGACATCATCTTCCTCGGCCCCGGCAAGAGCGCGTCGGAACTGGCTGCCTGCCTGGACGAAGGCGTCTACACCGTCGTCTGCGAATCGTTCGGCGAACTGCGGCTGCTCGACGACCTCGCGCGGGAACGCGGCATCGAGGCGCGCGTCGCCCTGCGGGTGAACCCGAGCTTCGCGGTCAAGGGCTCGGGGCTCACCATGGGCGGCAAGCCGCGCCAGTTCGGCATCGACGAGGAGCAGCTGCTCGCCGCGACCGACCTCGCCGGCCGGCACCCGCACCTGCGGCTGATGGGCGTGCAGGTCTACATGGGCACCCGGATCCTCGACGAGGAACCGATCGTCGAGAACACGCGGCGCATCTTCGAGCTCGCCGAACGCGTTTCGCGGCAGCTGGGGTTCCCGCTGGAGATGGTCGACGTCGGCGGCGGCCTCGGGGTCGCCTACTTCGACGGCGAAACGGACCTCGACCGCGATCTGCTCGCCTCGATGCTGAACCCGGTGATCGACGAGTTCGCGCAGCGGCACCCGGCGACGCGGCTGGTCATGGAGCTCGGCCGGTACCTGGCCGCCACGGCCGGGACCTACGTCGTGCGCGTCCGCTACACCAAGACGTCGCTGGGGCAGAACTTCGCCGTCGCCGACGGTGGCACGAACCACCACATGGCCGCCGTCGGCATCGGCTCCTACGTCAAGCGCGACTTCCCGATCCGGCTGCTCAACCGCGTCGACGAGCCGGCCACCGAAACCTGGCAGATCACCGGGCCGCTGTGCACGCCCAACGACGTGCTGGCCAAGAAGGCCGCGCTGCCGCCGGTCCGGGCCGGCGACCTGATCGGCGTCACGCGGTCCGGTGCCTACGGCCCGACGGCGTCCCCGGTGCTGTTCCTCAGCCACGGCTACCCGGCCGAGGTCATCGTCCACAACGGACAGCACTACCTGGTCAGCGAGCGGGACGAGCCCGCGGACCTGTTGCGGCGTCAGCACCTGCACGAGTTCGCCGCGCCGGTCGCGGTGGGGGCGGAGCGCTAGGCAGATGTACCGCGCGTCCGCGACCACCCTGTCCTCCGCGCCTGCGCCGGGTTTGCAGCCGTTGCCGCTGAAGCTGGCGCTGGCCATCCGGCGCGAGTTCGCACCCGGCGAGCGCGCCATCGACGTCCCCGCGCTGCACCGGTACTTCGCCGACCTCAGCCGCGGGCACGACATCGGCTTCCGGCCCGAGCGGGTGACCCGGGCGCGCGGCAACCCCTTCCTCGAGATGGCCCGCGAACTGCTCGCCGGGCAGCTGTCCGGCGAGCGGATCGACCTCGCGATCGTCGCCCACGCGGCACCCGAGTTCGACCCGCGGCTGTCGGCGCCGGTGAACCTGACGGCCGTGCTGCCCGGCCACCCGCTGGTGTTTTCCGTGTCGGGGCAGGGAAGCCTGGCCCCGTTCACCGCGCTGCGGATCGCCGGCTCGTACGTCCGGCGCCACGGCTACCGGCGCGTCCTGGTGCTGATCATGGACCAGGGTGTCACGCCGTACGACACGCCGGACCGGATCGGCGACGCCGCCGTGGCCCTGCTGTTCGAGGCGGGCGGCGGCCGGCCGGTCCGCGTCGGCTACGAACCCGAAGCGACGCTGGACGCCTTTCCGGAACTCGAGCCGGCGGAGACGGTCGTCATCGGCCCCGGGCTCGCCGGGCTGGGTTCCTGGCCGGACGCGATCGTCGCGCCGCCCGAATTCCCGTGCACCGGCCTGTGGGCACCGCTCGCCGACGGCCCGGCTGCCGGTCCGGTGGTGCTGGCCGACCACGACCCGCGCCGCGGTGCGCTGGGGATCTGCGTGGTCGCCGAGTCCGATTGACGCGGCCCTAAGATGGGCGTTGGTCGTGGTCGGGCTCGGAAGCGGGGGACGGACAAGTGCGCGTGGTCATCGGAGAAGACCAGTTCCTGCTCCGGGACGGCCTGGTACGGCTGCTGGAAGCGCACGAATTCGAGGTCAGCGCGGCGGTCGACAACGGGCCGGACCTGCTGGAGGCCATGCTGCGCGAACGGCCCGACATCGCGATCGTCGACATCCGGCTCCCGCCGTCCTTCACCGACGAAGGCCTGCGCGCCGCCATCGAAGCGCGCCGCCGCATCCAGGGCTTCCCGGTGCTCGTCCTTTCGCAGTACGTGGAACGGCTGTACGCCGACGAGCTCCTCGCGGACGGCGAGGGCTCGGTCGGCTACCTGCTCAAGGACCGCGTGTTCCACGGCGACCAGTTCGTGGACGCCGTCCGCCAGGTCGCCCTCGGAGGCACGGTGATGGACCCGGACGTGGTGACCCGCCTGCTGACCCACAACACCCGCGACGACCGCCTCGAACGGCTCACCCCCCGGGAGCGCGAGGTGCTGAAGCTGATGGCCGAAGGCCGGTCCAACAGCAACATCGCGGGCGAGCTGGTCGTGTCCGAGAAGGCCGTTTCCAAGCACATCAACAACATCCTCGCCAAGCTGAACCTGCCCCAGTCGGAGGACGCCAACCGGCGGGTGCTCGCGGTGCTGGCGTACCTGAAGCACTGATCAGGGTTCGAGGCTGCACGGGATTTCGATGGTCACCATGGTCGGGCCGCCGAGCGGGCTGAGGATGGTGATGAAGCCGTCGATCGGGGCGAGCCGCTTTTCGATGCCCCGCAACCCCGAGCCGCCCTCGGTGTGCGCGCCGCCGCAGCCGTTGTCGCTGACGTTGATCACCAGGCGGCCGAACTCGTAGTGCACGTTGATCGCGCCGCTGTCCGCGCCCGAGTGCTTCATCGCGTTGTTCAGCAGTTCGGACACCGAAAAGTACGCGGCCGTCTCGACCGCCAGTGACGGCCGGCCCGGCAGGTCGATCGTCGTCTCGATGCGCAGCGGGTTTTCGATCGCCAGGGTGCGGATCGCGTCCGCGATGCCGCGGTCGACCAGGACCGGGGGCTGGATGCCGCGGACGAGGTCGCGCAGCTGCTGCAACGCCTTCGCCGAGCTGTTCTTCGCCTCGTCCATCAGGGACCGGGCCGCTTCGGGGTGGGAATCGAGCACCCGCATGGCGGCGTCGAGCGTCATGCCCATCGCGACGAGGTGGGTCTGCGCGCCGTCGTGCAGGTCGCGCTCGATGCGGCGCAGCTCGGTCGCCTGCGAACCCACCGCGTCGTCGCGGCTTTCGGCCAGGTGCTGCACGCGGTTGGTCAGCCGGGTCACCTCGGTCGGGGACAGCAGCGTGGCCGCGAGCCGCGCGTGCAGCTTCAGCAGGTGCGGGGCGCTCCACAGCGCGAGCGGGAAGTGCGCCAGGCCGAGGATGGCGGCGAACCAGGCCGTCGGCTGGTCGTCCACCGGGAGCACGACGTACCAGCTGCCGAGCCACTCGGCCGCCTCGGTCCCGACCAGGAACGGCATCGTGAGCCCGCGGATCCCGTGCAGGATCAGCAGCAGCGGGGTGAGGGTGAGCAGGATGCCGAGGGAGCTGTCGACCAGCAGCCACAGCGCGTCCCGCCAGTTCGCGCGGTCGCCGAGCAGGTGGTGGCAGCGGCGCAGCGGCGTGCTCCCGGCCGGCTCCGGCAGGTACGGCGAGGCGATCCGCACGTCCGACCACGCCGCGGCCGACGCGCGCACCCGGCCGGTCAGCGAGCGCATCAGCAGCACCGCCGGGGGCAGCATGAACAGTCCCACGCCCACGCCGATCAGCGAGGCGGCGGTGACCACGACGACGAACATCACGAGTTCGGTCACCGCCACCACGGCCAGCGCGCTGCCGCGCACCGTCGCCAGCCCGCCGTCGCGCAGCAGCGACCGCGTCATCGTGGCGACCGGGCTTCCGCTAGTCATGGCGCCCATTATGCGCAGGCCGGGCCGCTTTCCGCGGTAGTGCTAACCCCCGCAAACTTCCGCTCCCTAGCACCCTCGGAAACCGGCCCGCGGCTTCGTAACGTGGTCGCGGTAAAGATCGAAGGACGCGCAGGGGAGCCGCAGATGTACCAGCAAGGCGACACGGCCGAAGTCGTGCGGCTGCTGTCCGTACGCAAGGCGTACGGCAAGGACCGGGCGCAGGTTTTGGCACTGGACAACGTGACGGCGGGGTTCGCCGGTGGCACGTTCACCGCGGTGATGGGGCCGTCGGGGTCGGGCAAGAGCACGCTGCTGCACTGCGCGGCCGGCCTGGACAAGCCGACGTCCGGCTCGGTGGTGCTGGGCGGCACGGACCTCAGCGTGATGCGCGAGGTCGAGCTGACCCGGTTGCGGCGCGACCGGATCGGGTTCGTCTTCCAGGCGTTCAACCTGCTGCCCGCGCTCGACGTCGAGCAGAACGTGACGCTGCCGCTGCGGCTGGCGGGCCGTCGCGCCGACCCGGCGTGGGTGCGCCGGGTCATCGAGCAGGTCGGCCTCGGCAAGCGGCGCGACCACCGGCCCAGCGAGCTCTCCGGCGGGCAGCAGCAGCGGGTGGCGATCGCCCGCGCCCTCGTCACGCACCCCGAAGTGATCTTCGCCGACGAGCCGACCGGCGCCCTCGACACGCGCTCGGCCCAGGAAGTGCTGAACCTGCTGCGGGAGGCGACGAGCGTGGCCCGGCAGACGATCGTGATGGTCACGCACGACCCGGTGGCCGCCTCCTACGCCGACCGCGTGCTCTTCCTCGCCGACGGCCGCGTCGTCGACGAGCTGCGGCAGCCGAACCCCGAAGAGGTGGCCCGCCGGATGACCGGCCTGGTCGCCCGCGCCGAGCAGCGGCCGAGCGAGCTGACGCGCTGATGCTGACCCTCGTCTGGCGCACCCTGCGCTACCGCACCGGTGGCTTCATCGCCACCCTCGTCTCGGTCTTCGTCGGTACCGCCGTCATGCTCGCCTGCGGCGGCCTGATGGAGACCGGCATCCGGACCGTGATCCCGCCGCAGCGCCTGGCCGCCGCGCCGATCGTGGTGGCCGGCAACCAGTCCTACGACCTGCCCACGGTCGGCCACGGGGAGGACGCCTATCACGAGACGGCGACGCTGTCCGAGCGCGTCCGGCTCGACGAAGGCCTCGCCGGCACGATCAGCGGCGTACCCGGGGTCGCCCACGTGGTCCCGGACGTCTCCTTCCACGCCGAGGTGCTCGGCGACTCCGGCGGCCCGTCGGTGCCCGGCACCCAGGCCGGCCACAGCTGGGTTTCCGCCGAGCTGGCGCCCTACCGGCTGACCGAGGGCCAGGCCCCGATCCGCGAGGGCGAGGTCGTGCTCGACTCGGCCACGGCCGGGCGGATCGGCGCGCACGCCGGCGGCGAGGTCGACATCGCCGTCCGCGGGGGCGTGCACTCCTACCGGGTCACCGGCATCGCCGACGCCGGCCGCCGGATGGCCTCCGACGCGGTGTTCTTCTCGCCCGCCGAGGCCGCCGGGCTGCGGTCCGCGGCCGGGCAGGTCGACGCGTTCGGCGTCCAGCTCGCGCCCGGTGCCGACGTCGACGCCGTCACCGCGCAGATCGCCACCGCGGTGCGCGACCAGCGCGCGGTGACGCTGACCGGCGACGCCCGCGGTTCCGCGGAGTTCGCCAAGGCCGCCGGCGACGGCGAACTGCTGATCATCCTCGCGGCCGTGTTCGGCGGTCTCGCGGCGCAGGTCGCCATGTTCGTCGTCGCGAGCACCCTGACGCTTTCGGTGCAGCAGCGCCGCCGCGAAGTGGCCATGCTGCGGGCGATCGGCGCGACCCCGCGCCAGCTGAGCCGGATGATCACCGGCGAGGCGATGATCATCGGGGCGCTGGGGACCGCGCTGGCCATCTTCCCCGGCGTCCTGCTCGGCGACTGGCTCTTCGGACGGCTGACCGGGTTCGGCGTGATCCAGCCCGTCCTCAAGTTCGAGCAGGGCTTCTACCCGGTCGTCGCCGCGGCCGTCGTGGGCCTGAGCTCGGCGTGGGGCGCCGCGTTCGTCGCCGCCCGGTACGCGGGCCGCACCCGGCCCGTGGAAGCCATGCGGGAAACGGCGATCCCCACGCGCTGGCTGACCCCGACCCGGCTGTGGCTCGGCGTGTCGAGCCTGATCGGCGCGGTCGCCTTGGCCTACCTGACGATCACCGTCGTCGACGGCCCGCTCGCGGCGAGCACGGCCGGCCCGGCCGTCACGCTGGTGGCAACCGCCGTCGCACTGTTCGCGCCCGGCCTGACCAAGCTGCTGGTCGGGGTGCTGCGCCGGCCGATCCGCGCGTTCGGCGGCCTGCCCGGCTACCTGGCTTCGCTGAACGCCCGGGCCCGCTGGATGCCGATGGCCGGCGCGGTCACGCCGATCATGCTCGCCACCGGGCTCGCGATCTTCATGCTGTACTTCCAGACCACGGAGGTCGCGGTCGCGGAGAAGCAGTACACCGACTCGCTGCTCGCCGACGCCGTCGTGACGTCGGCGACCGGTGACCTGCCGCCCGATCTGGTCGCCGAGGTGCGGCAAGCACCCGGCGTCGCCGGGGCCACGGCGTTCGTGACCAGCAAGGGCTACAACGAAAAGCCCTCCGACGCGACGCAGGACGAAGACGGCGTGGACCTCACCGGCATCACCGCCGACGGGGTGGCGCGGGCGTGGGGGAGCCTCGTCGAGACCGGCAAGCTCGACGCCCTGCGCGGCAACACGATCGCCCTGCCCGCGGATCTCGCGCAACGGCTGGGGGTCGGCGTGGGCGCCAAGATCGTCATGCGGCTGGGCGACGGCTCCCGGGCCACCCTGGACGTCGTCGCGACGCTGCGGACCACCGCGGCCTCGGCGTCGGCGCTGATGCCGGCCGACACCCTGGCGCCGCACACGGCCGCGGGTTCGGCCGACCGGATCCTCGTGATGGCCCAGCCCGGGACGGCGGAAGGCGATCTGCTCGCCTCGCTGCGCGGCCGGGTCGGGGACGTCGACGGCGTGCAGGTGGCCGGCCGGGAGGCGCTCACCAAGGCGTTCCTGGCGGAGGTCCAGGCCAATGCCTGGGTCAACTACCTGATCGTCGGGCTGCTGCTCGTGTACGCCGCGATTTCCATGGTGAACACGCTGGTGATGGCGACGGCGGACCGGCGCCGGGAGTTCGGGCTGCAGCGGCTCATCGGGTCGACGCGCGGCCAGGTGATGCGGATGATGGCCGTGGAAGCGGGGATCGTGGCCGCCATCGGCGTCTTCCTCGGCACGCTGGTCGCGGCGTCGATGCTGGTGCCCTTCAGCGCGGCGGTGTCGGACAGCCTCTTCCCGTCCGGTCCTTTGTGGATATATCTTGTGATACTCGGGCTGGCCGTCGTGCTGACGGTGGTGGCCACCTGTGCGCCGACGTGGTTCACGTTGCGCACCAGGCCGTCGCCTTCGACGCTCGCCCCTGAATAGGTGGCCTCGGGCGGGCCGGAACCCCCAGAGAGGCGCTGACGAACTCTCCCCCGGATTGTCAGCGCGCGGTCAGCCCGAGGTCACCGCCCCGGCATAGCGTCGGGGCGTGAACACCGAAGAGAACGCCGCCGGGCGCTGGGACGCCATCGTGGTCGGCTCCGGGATCGGCGGGCTCGTCTGCGCCGGGTACCTGGTGGCGAGCGGGATGCGCGTCCTCGTGCTCGAACAGCACGACGTCGCCGGCGGCAACAGTCACGTGTTCCGCCGCCGCCGCGCCTACCAGTTCGACGTGGGGGTGCACTACCTCGGCGACTGCGGACCGGACGGCCTGCTGCCGCGGGTCCTCTCGGGCCTCGGCCTGGGGGACCGGGTGCGCTTCCACCCGATGGACCCGGACGGGTTCGACCGGATCGTCCTGCCCAGCGTCACCGTGGACGTGCCGGTCGGCTGGGACCGCTACGCCGACCGGCTGCGGACCGCGCTCCCCGCGGAGGCCGAGGGCATCACCCGCTACATCGACATCTGCGCGGCCGTCGCGCGGGCCTGCCGCCAGTCCGCTTTCGAGGCGGCCCCGGCGAAGGTGCCGGCCGTGATGCTGCGCTGGAGCCGCCGGACGCTGGCGCAGCTGTTCGACCACTGCGGGCTTTCGGCCCGGGCGCGCACGATCCTGGCCGCCCAGTCCGGCAACTACGGGTCCGCGCCGTCCGGCACGCTCGTCGTCGCGCACACGATGATGCTCGACGACTACCTGCGCGGCGCCTACTACCCGGAGGGCGGCGGCCAGGTGATCGCCGCGTCGTTCGTCGAGCTGCTGGAGTCGCACGGCGGCACGCTGCTCACCCGCACCCGGGTCGAGGAAATCCTGATCGAAGGCGGGAAGGCGGCCGGTGTCCGGCTGACCGACGGCACCGAACACCGCGCCCCGGTGGTCGTGTCCAATGCGGACTACCGGCGCACCGTCCTGGAACTGTGCGGTGGCCGGGAAAACCTGCCCGAGCCGGTGGTGGCCCGCGCGGAGACCGCGACCATGCGCCTGCCGCTGGCCGTCTGCTACGTCGCGCTCGACCGGGAACTCCCGCTCCCCAGCGCGAACATCTGGTACTGGCCGGACGAAGACGTCGACGCGGCCTACGCCCGGGTGGAAGCCGGCCGGCTCGACGAGCTGCCGTTCGCGTTCCTGTCCTTCGCCTCCCTCAAGGACCCGGTGCCGGGCTCGGCGTGCCCGCCGGGACACATGAACTTCCAGATCATGACCGCCTGCCCGCCCGGGTACGCGCACTGGGGGCTCACGGACGGGCCCGCGCACGGGGCGCGGTACCGGCGCGAACCCGGCTACCTCGGCGCGAAGAACCGGCTGACCGAACAGATGCTGGACCTGGCCGAGGCCGCGATCGGGCCGTTCCGCGAGCACCTCGTGCACGCCGAGACGTCGACGCCGCTGACCCAGGAGCGCTACACGCTCTCGACCGGGGGCAGCGCGTACGGCCTGCACACCTGGGGCCGGGTCGGGCAACGGCCGGATATCGATTCGGGTGTCGAGGGTCTCTACCTGACGGGCCAGAGCATCTTGCACGGTGGCGGGATCGTCGGGGTCGCGACCGGGGGCGCGCTGTGCGCCTCGACGATCCTCGGCCGGCCGGTGCTCACCGATGGCGCCGGCGGGGTGCTGGGGAATCCCGAGCTGCTCCCGGACCGCGAGCCCGGCTGGGACCCGCTGCGCACGTCCCGGGGGCTGCGGCGGCGCGAGGCCCGCGGTCTCGCCCTGCTCGACCGGGTCGTGGCGGGATAAGGACTCCTCCGGAAAAGGAAAGAACTCGGGGCCCGGTTCCGGGCCCGTGGGTAAGTGCTGCTGTCTTGACGAAGGGAATGGTGAGCGAAAGTGACGGAAACCGTGGCTGGATCGACGGAGGTCCTGGACGACCGCGTGGTCGCGGGGATCTGCGCCGCACTCGAGTCCGTGCTGGAGACGGAGGTCGCCGACCTCGGCCCGGAGACCCGGCTCGCGGACGCCGGCCTCGACTCCACCGGCGTGCTGGAACTGCTGATGCAGCTGGAAGAGGCGCTGGGCATCGAATTCGACGCCGAGAACCTGGAAATGAGCCACTTCGAGTCGGTCGGTTCGCTGGCCCGGTTCGTTTCGGCAGAAATGGCCGCCTGAGCGATGACCACGATCTCGCCGCCGATCACGGCGACCTGGCTGCGGTGCCACGACACCGCCCGCGCGGTGGGGATGGCCCCGGCGCTGGCGGTGCTGCACGCGGCCCTGCCGGCCGGGGAACCGGTGTTCGGCGCCGGTGGTACCGCGGTCCTGCCGGCCGGGCCGGTGGACGGCGACGTGCTCGTGGTCCGGAGGGCGGAGCTGCCCGGCGGCCCCGTCGTCCTGGTGCGGACGCACCGGCCCGTGGGTCACGCCGGCCAGGTCCTGGCGACCGGGTCGGTGTGGCTGCGGCTGGGCCTGTCCGGCGCCCTGCTCGACACCGGGCTCGCCTACCTGGGCGGACGGCGCAGCGGCGACACCACCCTGCTGCGCCGTCAGCTGGTCCAGGGCGCCGTCGCCGAGGCGCTGACCGGGCAGCTCGAGGTGCGGGCGTTCCTGACCGCACACCCGGCGGGCCCGCCGCCGGAGGCCCTGGCCTACCTGCACCGGCGGCTCACCGGCACCGACCGCGTCCTGCTGCGCCTGCTGGGCGCCGCGGGGTTCGTCCGCGGCGGCGCGGGCGAGGTCGCCGACGTCTCGGAGCTGCTCGCGGGGGCCTACACCGCGGAGGTCGCGGCGTGACGGCGACCGTGCTCGACGAACGGCTCGAAGCACTGCGGGACGCGGCCCGCGAGTGGGGGACCGAGTTCCGCGCCGCGGGCGCCGGCCTCGACACCGACCCCGACGGGGTCGGCGAGCTCCTGGACCTCGACGGCGTCCGCTGCCTCGCCACCATGCTCGTCCCCGAGGAGTTCGGGGGCGCGGGCCTGCGGCTCGGGCCGCACCGGTTCCACGGCATGACGGCGATCGAGCGGACGGTGGTGCTCGAAGAGCTCGCCCGTGGCGACGCCGGCCTGATGCTGGCCAGCCCGGGCGCGTCGATGTCCGGCGTGCTCGTCGACGTCCTGGCCGACCGGGAGCAGAAGGAGTGGTTCTACGGCCGGCTCCTCGAGCGGCCGACCTGGACGTTCTTCGCGCTCACCGAGCCGGACCGGGGCTCCGACGCCACCGCGCTGGAGACGGCGCTCACGACGTCCTCCGACGGCGGCCCGCACCGCCTCGACGGCCGCAAAAAGTACGTCGGCAACGCCGCGCGGGCCGGCTTGGGCGTCGTGTTCGCCCGCACCGGGCCCGGCCCGCTGGGCGTGACGGCGGTCCTGGTGGACACCACGGACCCGGGCTTCCACGCCGAGCCGCTCGAGTCGCTGGGCCTGCGGGCCGCGCGGATCTGCGAGCTGACCCTGGACGGCGTCGCGGTGCCCGGCGAGCGCGTGCTCGGCCGGGACCGCTCGCCCGCCCGCCGCGGCATGTGGGCGTGCGTGCAGACCTTCAACCGGCTGCGGCCGGGCGTCGCCGCGATCGCGCTCGGCATCGCCGCGGCCGCCCACGACTACGTGCGCGCCGAAGGCGGCCAGCTCGACGAGCTGGGCCGCCGCATCGACGGCGTCCGCCACCTCGTGCACCTGTCCGCGATCGAGGTCGACGCCGACGGCTCCCGCGGCCACCTCGCCTCGGCGGCGAAAGCCGAAGCGTGCCGGCTGGCCGAGGACGCCACGCTCGAAGCGTGCGGCTTCTTCGGACCGCGGGCCCGCTGGGACCACCCGGCGCTGGACAAGCTGGCCCGGGACGCGCGCGGCGTCGAGTTCATGGAAGGCGCCGGCAACATCCAGAAGCTCACCGTCTTCCAGGGCCTGACCACGGGAAAGCTCGGCCGTGGCGAGCCGTTTCCCGCGTATGCCGGAGGTTCGTCGTGCGGGTGATCACCAGGCCGGAGGAGTTCGACGTCACGGACCTGTACGTCGACCTCAGCCACCTCGTGGACCGGCGGGTCCTGATGAAGTGCGAGGGCTTCAACTTCGCGCGCTCCAGCAAGCTCAAGCCGGCCCTCGAAATGGTGACGCTGGCCGAGCGCGCCGGTGTGCTGCGCCCGGGCTCGACGATCGTCGAGACGTCGTCGGGCAACCTCGGCGTGGCGCTGAGCCTGGTCGCGGCCAGCCGCGGCTACCGGTTCGTCTGCGTCACCGACCCGCGCAGCACGCTGCTCACCCGGCAGCTGATGCAGAACCTCGGCACCGAGGTCCTGGTCGCCCCGGACCCGGCCGCGGGCCTGCGGCTCGTGCGGCGCCTGTGCGCGGAGAACGCCGGCTACACCTGGCTCGACCAGTACGTCAACGCGGGCAACTGGATGGCCCACTTCCGCTCCACCGGCCCGGACATCCTGCGCACGGTGCCGGACCTCGACGTGCTCTTCGTCGGGGTCGGCTCGGCCGGCACCCTCACCGGCTGCGCGCGCTACCTGCGCCAGGTCCGGCCGCAGGTGCGGATCGTGGCCGTCGAGTGCGTCGGCCCCGGCCCGCGGGCCGCCCGGCGCAGCACGGCGGTGCGCACCAGCGTCCGGTTCCCGGTCATCGACATGTCCCTTGTGGACGATTTGGTCCGGGTCGACGAGGCGGCCGCGATCCGCGCGTGCCGGCAGCTCGCGCTGAGCGGCTTCCTGCTCGGGGGCGGCTCGGGCATGGTGCTGGCGGGCGCGCTGGGCTGGCTGGCGGAGAACGACGCGGCCACGGCGGTGGTGATCTCGCCCGACCTCGGTGACCGCTACCTGGACACGATCTACCAGGACCAGTGGGTCAAGGACAACTACGGCCCGGAAGCGCTGCTCGACGGCGCCGAACACGAAACCCCGTACGCCAAAACACTCTTCGAGGTGCCCTGATGACCGCGGTCGACGCGTTCCTGCCCCTGTCCACCGCACAGACCGACGTCTGGTACGACGAACAGCTGTCCGGTGGCGGCCTCGCCTACGCGATGGCGGACTACCTGGACATCACCGGCCCGCTGGACGTCGGCGTGTTCCGGACGGCCCTGCGTGCGCTGGCCGACGAAGCCGAGTGCTTCCGCGCCCGGTTCGTCGAGGTCGAGGGGGAACCGCGGCAGCTCATCGAGCCGCTCGACGAGCTGCCGATCCGCTACCCGGACGTCACCGGGGAAGCCGACCCGGAGGCCGCCGCCCTCGGCTGGATGCACGAGGACATGCGGCACCCGTTCTCCCTGGAGGACTTCCCGCTCTTCCGCGGCGCGCTGATCAAGGTCGGGGCGCAGCGGCACTTCTGGTACCTGACCACCCACCACCTCATCGGCGACGGCTTCAGCGCGGCGATCTGCCACCGCCGCCTGGGCGAGCTCTACAACGCGCTGCTGGCGGGGGAGGACCCCGGCCCCACCGCGCTGCCGCCGTTCCGGCTGCTGCTCGACGCCGACCTCGCCTACCAGGACTCGCCGCACCGGTTGCGGGACAAGGAGTTCTGGGGACGGCACTTCGACACCACGCCCGACCTGGTCAGCCTGTCCGGCAAGGAACCGGCGCCGGCCCGCGGCTTCCTGCGGCGCACGATGATGCTGCCGCCGGAGACGGCGAAGGCGGTGCGCGAGGCGGCCGCGGCGGCGAAGGTGACGCTGCCGACGTTCTTCATCGCCGCGATGGCGGCCTACACGCAACGGCTTTCGGGCATCAAGGACCTGCTGCTGACCGTCCCGGTCGCGGCGCGCGCGGGCGTGCGCTCGCGGGCGACCCCGGGCATGGTCGCGAACTACCTGCCGCTGCGGATGGTGGTCGAGCCGCAGACGACGATCGCCGAGCTGCTGGCCCAGGCGTCCCGGGAGCTGGCCGCGACCCTGAAGCACCAGCGCTACCACGTCAACCAGATCCGCCGGGACATCGGCGTGCGCAGCGACGAGCGGCGCCCGTTCGGCGGCCCGTTCGTCAACGTGCTCCCGCCGGAGCCCGGCCTGCGGCTCGGCGAGTGCCGCACGCGCGTGATGAACCTGTCGACCGGGATCACCAACGACCTTTCGCTGACGGTGCTCGACGTCACCGAAGACGTCATCGAGATCCACCTCAACGGCAACCCCGACCTCTACGACGCCGACGGCGTCACCGCGCACCTGGAGCGGCTCGCCGGGTTCGTCGGCCGGCTCGCCGAGGCCGATTCCTCGGCGGTGCTGGGCGCGGTCGACGTCGTGTCGGCGGACGAGCTGGGCGGGCTGCTGGCGGCCGGGGTCGGTGCGGCCGGGCCGGTCGGGGCCGACGTGGTGGCGCGGGTGTGCGAGTTCGCGCTGGCCTCGCCGGACGCGCCCGCGGTGGCCGACGGCGGGGAGTGGGTTTCCTACGGCTCCCTGGCCGGCCGGGCGAGTGCCCTGTCCCGCCGCCTGGCGTCCCGCGGCGTCGTGGCCGTGCTGGCCGACCCCGGTGCCGGGTTCGTGTCGGCCGTGCTGGGTGTGCTGTGGTCGGGTTCGGCGTTCGTGCCGCTGGACGCCGGGATGCCGGTGGCCCGCTTGGCCGGGCTGCTCGCCGACGCGGGCGTGACCGCCGTGGCGGTGGGCCCCGGGTACGAGGAGCTGGCCGCGGAGGTCGTGGCCGCGGCCGGCGGCGGGGCCGAGGTCGTCGTGCTGGACGACGCCGAAGACGCCGAGTGGGCCCCCGTTTCCCGCGACGACGCGGGTTTGGACCTGGCGTACGTGATCTTCACATCGGGCTCGACGGGCCGTCCCAAGGGCGCGATGGTGCACCAACGCGGCATGGTGAACCACCTGCTGGCCAAGGTGGAAGACCTCGACCTGGAACCCGCGGACGTGGTCGTCCAGAACGCGCCCGTCACGTTCGACGTCTCGGTGTGGCAGATGCTGGCCCCCTTGCTGGTCGGCGCCCGGGTCCGGGTGGTGTCCCGGGCGATCGCGGCCGACCCGGACGCCTTGTTCGGCTTGATCCGGGCCGAGGCTGTCTCGGTGCTGGAGGTCGTGCCGTCGCTCCTGCGCGCGGCGCTGGATTCGTGGGATCTGGCCGGGCAGGCTGCCGATGTTTCGGGGCTGCGTTGGCTGGTGGTGACCGGTGAGGCGCTGCCGCCGGACCTGTGCTCGCGCTGGTTCGCGCGGTTCCCCGAGGTGCCGCTGGTGAATGCGTACGGTCCGACGGAGTGTTCCGACGACGTGACGCACGCGGTGATCCGGTCCGGCGTCGAGGTGGTGCCGATCGGTCACCCCGTGCGGAATTCGCGCCTGTACGTGCTGGGCGACGAGCTGCGTCCGGTGCCCGCGGGGGCCATCGGCGAGCTGTTCGTCGGCGGCCTGGTCGTGGGCCGCGGTTACGTGGGCGATCCGGCGCGGACGGCGGCGGTGTTCGTCGCGGATCCGTTCGGCGAAGCCGGAAAGCGGATGTACCGCACCGGTGACCGCGTCCGGATGCGCTCCGACGGTCAGCTGGAGTTCGTGGAGCGCCGCGACTTCCAGGTCAAGATCCGCGGGCACCGCATCGAACTCGGCGAGATCGAAAGCGTCCTGCGGTCCGTGCCCGGGGTGCTGGACGCCGTCGTGCGCGTGCTCACCGACGCCGACGGCGGCAAACGCCTCGCCGGCTACCTCATCGGCGTCGACGCCGAAGACCCGATCGACGCCGGCCACGTGCGCAGCACCGCCCAGCAGCTGCTCCCGGACTACATGGTCCCCTCGGCGCTGGTCGTGCTCGACGAACTGCCGCTCACCGAACACGGCAAGGTCGACCGCGAAGCGCTGCCCGCCCCGGACTTCCGGGCCGAGGTCGTCGGGCGGCGGCCCCGCAACACCGTCGAGACGGTCGTCTGCGACATCCTCGCCGAAGTCCTGTCCGTGCCGCGGGTCTACATCGACGACAACTTCTTCGCCCTCGGCGGCGACAGCATCAGCGCGATCCAGGTGGCCGGCCGCGCCCGCACCGCGGGCATCGAGCTGACCCCGCGCGACATCCTCGAACGCCGCACGCCGGCCGCGATCGCCGAACAGGTCGCCGTCCGCGAGCCGGGCGCGGGTGACTTCACCGTGGCGGACGGCCCGCTGGTCGAACTGACCGAGGACGAACTGCGGGACCTGGCCCCCGACGGCGGCCGCATCGAGGACGCCTGGCCGCTTTCCGCGCTGCAGCAGGGGTTGCTGTTCCATTCGGAGTTCGACCCCGACGGCGTCGACGTCTACACCGTGCAGGCCACCGCGGACCTCGCCGGCCCGCTCGACGTCGAAGCCCTGCGCGAAGCGTGCGCCGCCCTGTTGCGCCGGTACGCGACCCTGCGCGCGTACTTCCGGCACCGCCGCGGCGGCGACGCCGTGCAGCTGATCGCGGCCGAGGTCGGCCTGCCCTGGACCGAAATCGACCTGACCACGCTGCCTGAAGCCGAACGCGAGGAACGGCTGGCC
The DNA here is from genome assembly GCF_053601215.1 of Amycolatopsis sp. NPDC004772. Classification (NCBI taxonomy): domain Bacteria; kingdom Bacillati; phylum Actinomycetota; class Actinomycetes; order Pseudonocardiales; family Pseudonocardiaceae; genus Amycolatopsis; species Amycolatopsis sp. NPDC004772. The sequence continues at coordinate 12,271 of NZ_JBSGBK010000102.1, read as the reverse complement.
CGGCTGGCGGCCGAGGACCGGGAGCGCCGGTTCGACCTCGCCCGCCCGCCGCTGGTCCGGTTCACCCTGATCAAGGTCGCGGCCGGGCGTTACCGGTTCCTCTGGACCGCCCACCACATCGCCACCGACGGCTGGTCGGTGCCGATCCTCATCCGCGAGCTCGCCACGCTGTACACGCACGGCCCGGCGGCCGCGCTGCCGGAAGTGGCGCCGTTCCGGAACTACCTGGCCTGGCTGGGCCGTCAGGACGAGCAGGAAGCCCGGCAGGCGTGGCGCGAGGTCCTCGACGGCCTCGCCGAGCCCACGAAGGTGGCCCCGGAGGTCGACGGCCACCTCGAGGCGGTGCCGGAGTCGGCCGAGGTCGTGCTGTCGCGGGAGGAGACCGCCGAACTCGTGGCGTGGGCGCGCCGCCACGAGCTCACCCTGAACACGGTCGTGCAGGCCTGCTGGGCGATCCTGATCGGCCGGCTCACCGGCCGCCGGGACGTCGTGTTCGGCTCGGTCACCTCCGGGCGCCCGGCCGAGCTGCCGGGCGTGGAGACCATGGTCGGGATGTTCATCAACACGGTCCCGGTCCGGGCCGATCTCGACCCGGCGGGCACCCTCGACGAGCTCCTGGTCGTCCTGCGCGACCAGCAGGCCCGGATGTCGGCCTACCAGCACGTCGGCCTGGCCGAGGTGCAGAACGACGTGCCCGGCCTGGCCGGCACCGGCGAGCTGTTCGACACCGCGATCGTCTTCGAGAACGTGCCCGCCGACGGCGAGCAGACCGAGGTCGTGCTGGGTGCCGACGTCCGGGTGCTCGACGCCGTGACCGAGGACTCCCGCCACTACCCGCTCAGCCTGGTCGTGAACCCCGGCCCCGAACTGGCCTTCCGGTTCGACTACGCGCCCGAGGCGTTCGACGCCGAGCGCGCCGGCCGGATCACCGGCATGTTCCGGCACCTGCTCGACACCGCCATCGCCGATCCTTCGGTGGCTCTGGGCGCGATCGACGTCGTCCCGGCGGCGGAGCTGGAGCGGGGCGCCGGTGCCACCGGGCCGGTGGGCGCCGACGTGGTGGCGCGGGTGTGCGGGTTCGCGCTGGCCTCGCCGGACGCGCCCGCGGTGGCCGACGGCGGCGCGTGGGTTTCGTACGCGTCGCTGGCCGGGCGCGCGAGTGCGCTGTCCCGCCGGCTGCCGTCCGGTGGCGTGGTCGGCGTCCTGGCCGACCCCGGGGTGGGTTTCGTGACGTCCGTGCTGGGCGTGCTGTGGTCCGGGGCGGCCTACCTGCCCTTGGACCCGACGTTGCCGGTGGCTCGGCTGGCCGGGCTGCTGGCGGACTCGGGCGCCACGGCCGTCGTGGTGGGCCCGGGCTTCGCGGACCTGGCGGCCGAGATCGCCGGTGGTGACACCGGGATCGTGGTCCTGGACGACGCCGAAGACACCGAGTGGGCGCCGGTTTCCGACGGCGACGCCGGTCTGGACCTGGCGTACGTGATCTTCACGTCGGGCTCGACCGGTCGCCCGAAGGGCGCGATGGTGCACCGACGCGGCATGGTGAACCACCTGCTGGCCAAGGTGGAAGACCTGGGCCTGGCGTCTTCGGATCTGGTGGTGCAGAACGCGCCGGTCACGTTCGACGTCTCGGTGTGGCAGATGCTGGCGCCGCTGCTGGTCGGCGGCCGGGTCCGCGTGGTGTCGCGGGTCGTGGCGGCCGACCCGGACGCGCTGTTCGGCCTGATCCGGGCCGAGGGTGTTTCGGTGCTGGAGGTCGTGCCATCACTGCTGCGCGCGGCGCTGGATTCGTGGGATCTGGCCGGGCGGGCTGCCGATGTTTCGGGGCTGCGCTGGCTGGTGGTGACCGGTGAGGCGCTGCCGCCGGACCTGTGCACGCGCTGGTTCGCGCGGTTCCCCGAGGTGCCGCTGGTGAACGCCTACGGCCCCACCGAGTGCTCGGACGACGTGACGCACGCGGTGATCCGGTCCGGCGTCGAGGTGGTGCCGATCGGTCACGCCGTGCGGAATTCGCGGCTCTACGTGCTGGGCGACGAGCTGCGTCCGGTGCCCGTGGGGGCCATCGGCGAGCTGTTCGTCGGCGGCCTGGTGGTCGGCCGGGGCTATGCGGGTGACGCGGTCCGGACGGCGGCGGTGTTCGTGGCCGACCCCTTCGGCGAGCCGGGCACGCGGATGTACCGCACCGGCGACCGGGTCCGGATGCGCCCGGACGGTCAGCTGGAGTTCGTGGAGCGCCGCGACTTCCAGGTCAAGATCCGCGGGCACCGCATCGAACTCGGCGAGATCGAAACCGCCCTCGCCGCACACGAGGGTGTCGGGGAAGCGGTCGTCACCGTGCACGGCACCGGCAACGACCGGCGGCTCGTCGCCTACGTCACCGGCACCGCCACCGCCGGGGAACTGCGCTCGCAGCTGAGCGAGCAGCTGCCGGCGTACATGGTCCCCGGCGCGTACGTCGTCCTCGACCGCTTCCCGCTGACCGCGCACGGCAAGATCGACCGCAAGGCGCTGCCCGCACCGGAACAGCACACCGGCACCGCCGCCCGCGGTCCGCGCACCCCGGTCGAGGCGACGCTGTGCGAGATCTGGGCCGACGTCCTCGGCGTCCCGGAAGTCGGGATCGACGACGACTTCTTCACCATCGGCGGGCATTCCCTGCTGGCCAACTCGGTCGTGAGCCGGGTCCGGTCCGCTTTGGACGCCCAGCTGTCCATTCGCGACCTGTTCGAAGCGCGGACGGTCAGCCGGCTCGCCGGCCGGCTGATCTCCGCGGGCCAGGCGGGCGCCGGGTTCCGGAAGCTCACGCGGCCGGAGCGGATCCCGCTGTCCCACGCGCAGACCCGGATGTGGTTCCTGAACCGCCTCGAAAGCGCGGGCTACACCATCCCGCTGGCCGTCCGGCTCGGCGGCGCGCTGGACCCGGCGGCGCTGGCGGCCGCGCTCGACGACGTCGTCGAGCGGCACGAGATCCTGCGGACGGTCTTCCCGGACGTCGACGGCGTCCCGTACCAGCGGATCCTGCCGCCCGCCCCGGTGCTGGCCACGGCGACGATCGCCGAGGACGAGCTCACCGATGAGCTGGCGGCCGAGGCGGGCCGCGCGTTCGACCTGGCCACGGACCGCCCGCTGCGGGCGACGCTGTACCGCGTCGGGGCCGAGCACGTCCTGCTGCTCGTCCTGCACCACATCGCGGGCGACGCCTGGTCGGTGGACGTCCTGGCCCGCGACCTGGCGACCGCGTACGACGCCCGGGTGCGAGGCGCCCGGCCCGGGTGGGCGGACCTGCCGGCGCAGTACGCCGATTACGCGGTCTGGCAGCGCGAACTGCTCGACGACCGCCAGGCGGCGGACCGGCAGTGGGAGTACTGGCGCGACGCACTCGCCGGCCTTCCCGACGAGCTGCGGCTGCCCGCGGACCTCCCGCGCCGGGGCACGACCGCTTTCCGGGGCGGTTCGGTCGGGTTCGAGGTGTCCCCGACCGTCCACAAAGCACTGACCGCGCTGGCCCGCCGGTCGGGTGCGAGCGTCTTCATGGTGGTCCAGGCGGCGGTGGCCGCGCTGCTCACCAAGCACGGCGCGGGCACGGACATCCCGCTGGGCAGCCTGGTGGCGGGCCGGTCGGAGGAGGTGACGGACGGCCTGGTCGGGTTCTTCGTGAACACCCTGGTCCTGCGCACCGACACCGGCCGCAACCCGACGTTCGCCGAGCTGGTCGCCCGGGTGCGCGACACCGACCTCGAGGCGTACGCGCACCAGGACCTCCCGTTCGAGCTCCTGCTCGAGCTGGCCCGCCCGGCGCGCTCGCTGTCGCGGCAGCCGTTGTTCCAGGTGATGCTGTCGTACTACGAGGTCCCGGACCCGCGTTTCACGATCGGCGACCTGTCGGTGCGGCCGGAGATCCTCCCGCCGACGGGCGCGAAGTTCAAGTTCGACCTGACGTTCCAGCTCGGCGAGCGCCCGGGGGAGGGAGGCCTGGAGGGAAGCATCGAGTACTGCGCGGACCTGTTCACCCCGGAGACGGCGGAGTTCCTGGCCACCCGCCTGAGCCGGTTGCTGTCGGCGGTGGCGGAAGATCCGTCGCTGCCGCTGAGCGCGATCGACCTGGGCGAGCAGGATCCGGTTGTCGTGGCTGCGGAACCGGCCGAACTGCCGGCACTGCGGAGCGGCCGCGGACCGGCACTGATCGGGAAGGGCGGCCGGGTGAGCCACGCCCAGCTGCGCCGCCGCGTGACCGAAGCGGCCCGGAAGCTGACGGCCCGCGGGGTCGGTCCGGAGTGGACGGTGACGATCGCCGCGGAGTCGGCGCTGGACCGGGTGATCCACGTCCTGGCCGCCCTGCAGGCCGGCGCCGCGTACCGCTTGGTCGAGCCGACCGGGCAGCCCGGAGCGACGATCGAGGTCGGCCGCGCGGATCTTGGTCCGGCGGCGCTCGCCGAGGCGGGCCGTTCGGTGGGTGGTCGCGCGGACCAAGACCCGGCGGCGCTCGCTGAGGCGGGCCGTCCGGTGGGTGGCCCCGCGGCGGCCGAGGTCGGATCGAGGTCCGGCGGCGCTGCCTCCTCCGCCGCGCCGATCGCTCCCGCCCACGCGGCCGCGTACCTGCCGGACGGCACCGTCCTCACCCGCCGTGCGCTGGCCGAGTCCGTCTCCGCCCTGCAGGGGTCCATTCCCGCCGGTCGCCGGGTCGTCGTCCCGGATCTGCCCGAGGCCATCCCCGCGATCCTCGCCGCGCTGGCCGCGGGCGGGTCGGTCCACCTCGCCGAGGCCGAAACCGGCGATCCCGCCGCCCTCGCGCAGCTCCTCGAAGGCGAACTGCCCGCCGTCCTCTTTGCCACCCCGCACCAGGTCCGGGCGCTCGCGGCCCGGCACGAACCGGCCCTCGCCGGTGTCCGGCTGATCGTCGCCGGCGAACCTCTCGCCGCCCCGCTCACCGAACGGCTCTACCGGGCCGGCGCCGAAGTCCACACCCACTACCGGACCCTCACCGGCCCGGCCGAACCCGGCACCCTGCCGCCCTCGTCCCGGGCCTACGTCCTCGACGACACCCTCCGGCCCGTCCCACCCGGCGCCCACGGCGACCTCTGGCTCGCGACCCCCGCCCGCGGCTTCGCGGGAGAACCCGGCCGCACCGCCACGCACTTCGTCGCCGATCCCTTCGCCCCCGGCGCCCGGATGTTCCGCACCGGCGACGTCGTCCGCCGCCGCCTCGACGGGAGTCTCGAACCGGTCGGCGGCACCCTGCGGGCCCGCGGGTTCGCCGTCCGGCCGGGAGAGGTCGAAGCCGCGCTCCTGCGGCACCCCGATGTCGCCGCGGCCGCCGTCGTGGTCCGGGACGACCAGCTCGTTGCCTACGTCGTCGGCCGCGGCGACGACCTGCGCGACCACCTTGCGCGGGAACTGCCGGACTTCGCGGTCCCGTCGGCGATCGTCGCCATCGAGGCCATCCCGCTCACTCTGGCCGGCGACCTCGACCACGCGAAACTGCCCACGCCCGAACGGAAAGCCGGCACCGCCGCCGCGGAGGTCCTCCGGCTGGCCTTCGCCGAAACCCTCGGCCTGCCCGAGGTCGACGCCGACGCCGACTTCTTCACCCTGGGCGGCAACAGCCTGCTCTCCGTCCGGCTCGTCGCTCTGGCCCGCAACGCCGGTCTGCACTTCACCGTCGCGGACGTCCTGACGCACGGGACCGTCGAGCGCCTCGCCGCGCTGGCCGGCACCGGCGGCGGCGCGGGTGACGTGCTCGACCCGTTCGCGCCCGTGCTGCCGATCCGGCCGGACGGCGACCGCGCGCCGCTGTTCTGCGTGCACGCGGGACTCGGGCTGAGCCTGCCCTACCTCGGGCTCGTCCAGCACCTCGCCCCCGGCCGCCCGATGTACGGGCTGCAGTCGCCGAACATCGGCGGGGACGGCGAACTGCCGGTCAGCGTCGAGGACGTCGCCGAGGAGTACGCCGCCCGGATCCGCGCGATCCAGCCGGCGGGCCCGTACCACCTGCTCGGCTGGTCCTTCGGCGGGCTGCTGGCGCACGAAATCGCCGTGCAGCTGCAGGAAGCGGGGGAGCAGGTCGAGACGCTGTGCGTGCTGGACAGCTTCCCGGTCGAGGCCGACGGCCAGGCCCCGCCGACCCGCCACGAGCTGCTGGTCAGCTTCCTCGAGCACCTCGGTTTCGACGCCGACGAGGACGCCGATCTGTCCCCGGCGGCCGTCATCGACGTCCTGCGCCGGGGCGGGTCGCGGCTGGCCGGGATCGGCGAGGAGCGGATGGCCCGCGTGCTGGACGTGATGAGCAACAACGGCGAGCTCGCGCTCCGGTACGAGCCCGCCCGCTTCTCGGGGCGCCTGCTGCTGTTCCTGGCGGCCGACGGCCTCTCCGAAGCCGACCTCGCCGAGCGGCCCGGCCGCTGGGCACCGCACGTCGACGGCGCGATCGAGACGCACCGCATCGGCTGCGGGCACGAATTCATGATGCACCCGCAAGCCCAGGCCGCCATCGGCCGGATCGTCGCCGCCGCTCTGGACGGCTCTTCCGAGGAGGACGAATGACTGTGATTGCCCCGGTGCGGACCGGGCGGGTTTCCGACGCCGTGGTGGAGGTGCTGGCGCTCGCCGGGCGCCGGCTCACCCACCTGCGCAACGTTCCCGGCCGCCTGCTGGCGGTCACGCTGAACCCGCTGATCACCATGCTGGCCATCGGGTACGTGTTCAAGGACGCGGTGATCGTGCCGGGCAGCGGCAGCTACCCGGAGTTCCTGTTCCCGGCGGCGCTGATGCAGGTCGGCCTGGCCGGCATCGCGCCCACCGCCATCGCCGTCGCCACCGATCTCAACGGCGGCCTGACCGACCGGTTCCGCTCGCTGCCGATCGTCCGGCCCGCCGTGCTGATCGGGCACTCCCTCGGCGACCTCGTGGTCGGCCTGATCGCGCTCGCCATCACCGTGGCCTCCGGGCTGCTCGTCGGCGGCCGGGTGCACACCGGGTTCCTGCCGCTCGTCGGCGGGCTCGCCCTGCTCGTCGTGTTCCTCTACGCGATGATCTGGGTCGGCATCCTGCTCGGCCTGTCGCTGCGCAACCCCGAGGCGATCGACGGCATCGGCGCGGTGGCCACGCTCGGGCTTTCCTTCCTCTCCAACGCGTTCATGTCGACCGACCGGCTGCCCGGGTGGCTGCGGCCGGTCGCGGAGTGGAACCCGGTCAGCTCGGTGACCACCGCCGTCCGCCGCATGTGGGGCACGCCGGTCGACGAAACCGGGTTCCCCGCCCAGCACCCCGGCGTGGTCGTGGCCATCACCCTCGTCGTCACGCTCGTGCTGGCCTGCGCCCTGAGCTTCCGGAAGTACCGCACCATCGCCTAGCGGGTCAGGTGGCGGTCAGCGCGCCGTCAGCCGGTCCGAACACCATGACAGCAAGCTGCCCGAGACAGACGGAGATGTGAAGTGACGAGTCCATTCGACGACGAGAACGGCCGGTTCCTCGTCCTGGTCAACGCCGAGGAAGAACGCAGCATCTGGCCGGTGTTCGCGGCGGTGCCACCGGGGTGGGACGTCGTGCTGGGGGACAGCTCCCGCGCGGAGGCGGTCGCCCACGTCGAGGCCACCTGGACGGACCTGCGCCCGAAGAGCCTGCAGGACGCCGGCTGATGGCGAGCGACGCGCTCGACCGCGAAGCGGCCATCGAAGTCACCGGCCTGCGCAAGGGCTTCGGCGAGCACCAGGCCCTGGCCGGCATCGACCTGCGGGTGCCCGCCGGCTCGGTGCTGGGCCTGCTCGGCCCCAACGGCGCCGGCAAGACCACGACCGTCCGGGTCCTCGCGACGCTGCTGAGCCCGGACGGCGGCACCGCCCGGGTGGCCGGTTTCGACGTGGCCACGCAGGCGAAGGAGGTCCAGCGCCGGATCGGGCTGGTCGGCCAGTACGCCGCGGTCGACGAGCTGCTCACCGGGCGGCAGAACCTCCAGCTGCTCGGCACCCTGCTGCACCTCGGCCGGCGGGGGGCCCGCGAGCGGGCCACCGAGCTGCTCGAGCGGTTCGACCTGACCGCGGCGGCCGACCGCGCAGTCGGGACGTACTCGGGCGGCATGCGGCGGCGGCTCGACCTGGCGACCTGCCTGATCGGCCGCCCGTCGGTGCTGTTCCTCGACGAGCCGACCACCGGCCTCGACCCGGCGAGCCGCAGCACGCTGTGGGGGATCGTGCGGGGCCTGGTCGACGAGGGTGTCACGGTCCTGCTCACCACGCAGTACCTCGAGGAGGCGGACTACCTCGCCGACCACATCGTGGTGATCGACCACGGCCGCGTGATCGCCGAGGGCACCGCCGACGAGCTCAAGCGCAAGATCGGCGCGGAGCGGCTCGAGGTCGCGGTCGCCGACGCGAAGTGGCTCCAGCCCGCGGTGTCGGCGCTGTCGGCCGTGTCGGCCTCGGCGGTCACGGTGGACGAACGCAAGCGCAGTATCGCGGTGGAGCTGCCGGAAACCGCCGGGGGCATCGCGGCCGCGGCCGCCGCCCTGCGCGACGCGGGTGTCGAGTACACGGACTTCGCGCTGAGGCGCCCGACGCTCGACGAAGTGTTCTTGGACCTCACCGGGCGTCCTTCGGGCCCCTGATCCACCACCGGAGCACCGCGGCCGAGCTGCCCGCCGAGGCGGGCAGCACCGCGGCCGTCCCGGGTCAGCGGGCGTCTTTCGGGCCCCGCACCCGCCACCAGTTCGTCCGGCCTCCGAGCACCGCCAGGCGCGGCAGCAGGAGGAACCGGACGATCAGGGTGTCGGCGACCAGGACCACCGTGGTCGCCAGGGCGAACTCGCGGACGTCGCCGCTCTCCGTCATGCCCCAGACCAGCCACATCACCACCGTCACCAGCAGTGCGCCGCCGGAAGCCGACCAGGCCCGGCGGCAGGCGTGTGCCACCGTGTTGCGGCGGGACATCCCCGCCAGGGTTTCGCTCCGGAGCCGGTGCAGCAGGTACACCTGCAGGTGGTTCCCCGGCACGAGCAGGACGACCACCAGGACCATCGGGGCCCAGCCGGGCAGCGGATCGACCAGCAGGGCCAGCGTGCCCAGCCCGGCGAGCACGGCGACGCCGTTCAACACGAACGTCGCCAGCGCCACCACCGGCCGCCGGTAGGCGACGAGGGTGGCCAGGCCCAGCACCACCAGCAACGTCACCACCCCGAATGCGTCCAGGTCGTCGACCAAGGGGCGGCAGCCCGGGCAGCCGCGGGAGAACACGCGCAGCGACCCGTACACCGCGGCGGCGCCGAGGGAGAGCAGGCCGAGCGCGATCGCCGCCGGCCGGACGAAGCGGGGCAGGTCGGCGACGGTCAGCCTCGGGGGCGGCAGTTCGCGCGGCGAAGTGAGCACTCGATCGTTCAACGCGGGCAGCAGGCTCAACGCGGCGACCGTCGACACCAGCACCGCCACCAGGACCGCGGTGGCCAGCGGCATCAGGTCCGCCGATCCGGCGAGCGCCACCGCGGCCAGCGCCGCGGCCACCCCGCTGCCGGAGACGAGCGCGGCGTTGCCCGCCGTGCTCGCGACGATCCGCGCGGCCTGGGACGTGTCGTTCCCGCCGGCCAGTGCTTCGCGCCGCCGGCAGAAGGTGAACAGCATGTGCTGCACCGAAACCGTGATGACGACCAGCAGGGCCGCGTCGCCGGTGAGCGGGGACATCGCGACGGACTCGGAGACCGTGTCGAGCATCGCCGCCGACGCCGCCGTCACCACGCTGATGAACAACGCGGACACGAGCAGCAGCAGCCGGGAGAACGGCACGCTCAGGAGCACCGCGACGGGCGCGGCGACCACCGGCCACCAGTTCGCCGCCACGTCGGGGTCGGAGAGCGAGCCGTCACCCAGCCGGTGCCCGCCGGTGAGGCCCGGCAGCTGGGCCAGGCCCACGAAGACCAGCCAGAGGGCGATGACCGCGCCGGCGTGGCCGGCGGACCAGCAGGAAGCGCGGACGGCCAATGAAGGCTTCACGATCGTCCCCTTCGACCCGACGGGCATGGCGCGTTCGCGGTTTCGGCTGTCCGCGCATGTGTTCGAGTCTAGTGAACCGTGATCATTCGTTCACGGGGGGTGACTCCCGGATCCGCGGTGGTGCTAGGCCGTGTGTGGTGGATCACAAGGCGGGCACCCGCTCTTCGAGCAGGTCCTCCCCGTAGAGGTCGGCCACCCACTGGTCGTGGTAGACGGTGTCGAGGTAGCGGTCGCCGAGGTCGGGCGCGATCGCCACGGCCGTGCCGACGTCCTCGTGCCCGGAAAGCCAGCGCAGGGCGCCGCTCACGACGGTTCCGGTGGAGCCGCCGAAGCAGAACCCCTCCCGGGTGAGGGCCCGGCAGGTGCGCACGGTGTCCGCTTCTTCGACGTGCAGGACGTCGTCGACGTACGACGTGTCGAGCAGCGGCGGCCGGATCCCGGTGCCCAGCCCGGGAATCATCCGCCGGGCCGGTGGCGTGCCGAAGGTGACCGAGCCGACCGTGTCGATCGCGACCACCCGGGTGCCGGGCCGGTGCTCGCGCAGGTACCGCGCGCACCCCATCAGCGTCCCGGTGGTGCCCGCCCCGATGAAGACGACGTCCGCATCGGGGAAGGCGGCGGCGATCTGCGGTCCGGTCGTTTCGTAGTGGGCGCGCCAGTTCCCGGCGTTCTCGTACTGGTTGAGCCACACGTGGCCGTGCTCGGCGCACAGCCGCCGCACGAGTTCGATGCGCGCGCCCAGCAGGCCGTGCTCGGGGTGCGGCTCGGTGACGATGCGGACTTCGGCGCCGAGGGTCTCCATCAGCTGCCGGGCCCCGAGCGTGCACCGCGAGTCGGTGACGCACACGAACCGGTAGCCGGAGCTGGCGGCGACCAGGCTCAGCGCCACGCCGAGGTTGCCGGACGAGCTCTCCACGAGCGTCGAGCCGGGCCGCAGGTCGCCGCGGCGCTCGGCCGCGGCGACCATCGACCGGGCCGCCTTGATCTTGATCGACCCGGCGAAGTTGAAGCCTTCGCACTTGAGGTACAGCGGGTGGCCGGCGAACCGGCGGAGGTCGACGAACAGGTCGTCGGTGTTGAAGTCCTGCGGGGCGGTGATGATCGGCACGCGGGGGCTCCCGTCACTTCTTCCCGTACCGGTCGAGTTCGAAGAAGAACTCGGGCACGGTCCGCAGGTCGCCGGCGGTGTGCAACTGGTCGTAGACGTGCTTGCCGACGGCGAGGTCGAGCACCCCGAGCCCGAACGGCGAGAAGACCAGCGGCCGGTCCTTCGGCAGCGCCACCTTGCCGGTCATGACGTCGTTCAGCGTCCCGGACAGGAACTCCCGGTCCCCGGTCCGCTGCTCGGCCAGGTGCACCGAGGTGTTCGCCTTCAGGCAGTGCTCGACGTCGTCGACGACGTTGGTCGAGGCGAGGACCACCTCCGGCGAGAGGTCGCGCAGCGAGACGTGCAGGACCAGCGGGTTGTGGTCGAACCACGCCGGGTCGTGGACGTGCGGCTCCCCGGCAACCGTGGCGAACACGACCAGGTCGCTGCCGCGGATCAGGTCTTCGGCGGACTCGTGCACGGTCACCGACGCCTGCCCGGCCGCGGTCAGGTAGCCGCGGAACCCCTCGGCGTGCGCGGTGCTCAGGTCGAAGACGCCGACGTCGTCGAAGGTCCAGCCCCCGGCGGCCAGGTAGGTGTGGATGTACCGGGCGATCAGGCCGGTGCCGACGATGCCGAGCCGGGCGGGCCGCGCCCGGTCCCGGGTCAGCCAGTCGGCGGCGAGCGCGGCCGACGCGGCGGTGCGGGTCGCGCTGATGATGGAACTTTCCAGGCAGGCCAGCGGATACCCGGTCCGCCGGTCGTTGAGGACGAGGATCGCCGAGGCCCGCGGCAGCCCGCTCGCGACGTTCTCCGGGAAGCTCGAAATCCACTTCAGCCCGTCGACCGCGATGTCCCCGCCGACCGACGCCGGCAGCGCGATGATCCGCGACGACGGCCGGTCCGGGAAGCGCAGGAAGTAGGACGGCGGGTTGACCGTGTCACCGGCGCCGTGCAGGCGGTAGGCCGACTCGATCAGGTCGATGACGAGTTTTTCCTGTCCGTCGAGGACTTCGTGGACCTGCGCCCCGGAGATCACGGCGAACTCCGGGACGGACGCGCTGGTGCTCATGCTGGAAACCTTCCTGAGGCGTGGGGTGGGCCAGAGCGCCCCAATGTGGCGTTGGTTGCGTTGGACGCACCCAATGTGGCGTTCGGTGCGTCAGACGCACCCAACGCCACATTGGGGCGCTTGGGTCAGTGCGTGGCGAGG
>NZ_JBSGBK010000101.1:0-29920 GCF_053601215.1 Amycolatopsis sp. NPDC004772 | reverse complement strand
GCAGGAACGTGCTCTTCCCGGCACCGGACGGGCCGAGCAGGCAGACGACCTGTCCCTTGTGGACGTCCAGGTCGATGCATACCACTCACGACCGGCCGCGGCGGACCACCTGGCCGGGCCGCGGTCGGTGCGGTTCGGCCGGGTGGCGCTAGATGAGCCCTTCGCGCATCGCGAACGCCACCGCGTGGGCGCGGTTGCGGAGCTGGAAGCGGTTGGTGATGTCGTGCAGGATCGACTTCACCGTCCGCTCCGAGTAGCTCAGCTGGTCGGCGATCTCCTTGGTCTCGAAGCCGTCGGCGACCAGCCGCAGCACCCGGGTCTCCCGCTGGGACATCCCGGCGAGGTCCCACCCGTTGGGGCGCAGCACGTCCCGCTGCAGCCGGGACACCCGCGACAGCAGGCGGCCCAGCAGGTCGGGCGGCAGCGCGCCTTCGCCGACGGCCGCGGCCTTCACCAGCCGCACCAACGTGTCCGGGGTGGCGTCGGCGCGGCGGATGATCGCCGAGACACCGTTGCCCACGACGTCCAGCAGTTCCGAATCCTCCACCTCGCCGGCGACCAGGACGACACCCGCGTGGCCGGCGCACTGGAGGCTGCGCAGCAGCTGCCGGGCCTCTTCGTTGAGCCGCTCCACGATGACCAGCACCACCGCGGGCTCGCCGGAATCTTCGTCGGCGAACCGGATTTCGGGACGTGACCGCAGCGCGGCCGTGACGCCCGCGTGGGTGATGGTGTCGGTGGCGTGCAGCAGCACCGGAACCTGGTCGGTGATCATGGGTGTGGCCCTCCCTCGAACGACGTCGGATCGCTCCACCCCCAAGGATCGGGGTGCGGACGCTCGCCGAACAGGGACATGGAGTCCCGATTCGTCCCGCTTTCGCTACTCCGATCGGGCAATGCCGGCCTCTTTGGCCTTGGCGATGGCCTGGGTGCGGTCGGTGACCCGGAGCTTGCGGAAGATGTGGGACACGTGGTTGCGCACGGTCTTCTGGCTCAGCACCAATTCTTCGGCGATCGAGGCGTTGCCCATGCCCTGGGCGACGAGCCGCAGGATCTCCTTCTCCCGCAACGTCAGCCGCGGGAACGACTCGTCACGCGGGGTCGCCGTCCCGAGCAGCGACAGGACCCGGGTGGCGATCGCCGGGCTGAAGATGGCTTCGCCATCGCCGATCACCCGGACCGCGCGGATGATCTGCTCGTTGCGCGCGCCCTTGAGCAGGTAGCCGCGGGCGCCCGCGCGCATGGCGGCGAACACCGCGGCCTCGTTCTCGAACATGGTCAGCATGAGGACGCCGGTGTGCGGGCTCGCGCTCACGATCCGCCGCGTGGCCTCGACGCCGTCGAGGTCGGGCAGGTTGAGGTCCATCAGGATGACGTCGGGCTCCAGCCGGCCCGCGTCGGCGACCGCGGTCAGGCCGTCGGCCGCCTCGCCGGCGACCTCCAGCCCGTCGGTGGCGTCGATCATCGCGCACAGCGCCGCCCGGAAGACCGGGTGGTCGTCCACCACGAGGACGCGCAGGGAACCGAACACGGCTCACTTCCCCGCGGCGAGCGGCAGCCAGGCGGCGATCCGCGTGCCCCCGGAGGAAACCGGCTCGACCCGGCAGCCGCCGCCGAGGTCGCCGGCGCGTTCCCGCATCGACCGCAGCCCCGTCCCGCCCACCGCGGGCAGGGCTTCGCCGTCGGTGCCGACACCGTCGTCGACGATCTCCACGTGCAGGTCGCCGTCCCGCGGCCAGAGGTGCACGGTGCACTCGCGGGCTCCGGAGTGGCGGGCGACGTTCACCAGCGCCTCGCGGATGATCCGGTAGGCGGTGACCTCGACTTCGGCCGACAGCGGCGGCAGCTCGCCGCGCACCTCGACGGCCACCCGCAGCGGCCCGTGCTCGGCGGGCACCCGCCCGGTGAGCGTGGCGGCGTACCGGCGCACGGCCAGCACCAGCCCGGCCTCGTCGAGCGCGGGCGGCCGCGCGTCGGCCACGATCCGCCGCAGGTCGGTGATCGCGCCGTAGAGTTCGTCTTCGAGCCGGGCCAGCAGGTGCTCGGTGCCGGCCCGGTCCCGCGCGATCAGGTCCCGGGCGGCGCGCAGGCCGAGCACGGCGGCGGTGAGCGTCGGCCCGAGCCCGTCGTGCAGATCGTGGAGCACCCGTTTCAGCCGGTCTTCGTACCCCGCGGGACGACCGAAGTCGGCGACGACGAATGTCCGGCGCATTTTCTCCCCGTCCGCCAGAAATGGTCCGGAACCCCCTGGTGAACCGGGGGAACCAGGTCTCGTGCGGGTAGCCCAGCCGGCTGCTCCGTTGCGCGTAGCGGGATGGTCACCCGCTGTACTAATCGCCGCATGCGGCCCCGGTGTTTCAGCGGGGACCCCCGCCTCAGGTAACGGTATGGTTCCGATGCGGAAACCCTCGTAACGGCGCTGGTCGAGGTGATGATCCGTTCGGCTCAGCGGGTCCGGCCCGGGAAGAACGATTCATGAACTGCGCGGTGAACCGGTGGAAATTCGACAGAGTCGGGACGCTGCACTTTCGGGAAGTCGCACGGCGGATGGCGCAAAAGGCGGATGACAATTGGCGGAATGGCAACAGAGCCATTCGCTGTCGTCGTGGTTGAGCCCGTCGCGGGGAGTGTCGGCGTGGCTCAGGAGATCAGGTCGAGCAGGGCGCCGAGCAGGTCCCCGGGCGTTTCGACCTGCGGCAGGTGGCCGGTCCGGGGGAGCGGGGTGAACGTCGAGCGCGGAATCGCGGCGGCGTAGGCCTTCCCGTACTCCGGGCCGGCGATGCCGTCGCTCTCGCCCCAGAGCACGTGCACGGGGATCTCGATCCCGCCGAGCCGCCCGGCCAGGCCCGGGTCGGCCATTGTGGGGCCGGTGTAGCCGATCAGGGCGCGCACGTCCGGGCTCGGCCCGGTGCCCCCGCCGGCCGGCGGTACCGGAGCCCGGCCGGGGTCGTGAAAGGACAGTGCCCGGATCTCGGGGAGGGACATGCCGCTGATGTCGGTCACCGGGTGCCCCTCGACCTCGATGCCGATCCCGTCGACGATCACCGCGCCGCTGACGCGCGGGTTCTTCAGCAGGGCGATCTCGGCGGCCAGCCAGCCGCCGAAGGAGTTGCCGACCACCGTGACGTCCACGAGGTCGAGCCGGTCCAGCAGGTCGACGTACAACCGGGCCAGCGCGGTCACGTCGGTGAGCGTGTCGGCCTTCGGGGTGCCGGCGAAGCCCGGGTGGGTGGGCAGCAGGACCCGGGAGCGGGTGCGTTCGGCGAGCAGGTCGGCGAACCCAGCCATGGTCGCGACGCCGCCACCCCCGTGCAGGAGCAGGAAAGTGCGGGTGCGGTCGCGGTCGGCGACGGTCACCTCGGCGGCGCCGAGGGAGTGGGTTTCGGTGCGGGTGGGCCGGGGCGAGCCGGCGGCGGGGAGAGTCGTCATGGTTCCTTCTCGGTCTCAGGCTATCTAAGGAACCTTATATAAGCTTCTTTAGATAAGCAACCTGATTTCGATGGGTTAGGGTGACCGCATGAAGTACCGCCCCGGCGACGTCTCCTTGGCCGTGAAGCGCCTGCAGTACCGCCACCACCGGGCGCTCACCCGGGCGCTGGCGCCGCTGGGCCTTTCCCTGGTGCAGTGGGACACCCTGCGCCACCTGCACCGCAAGCCGGACGCCTCCCTGCACGAGCTGGCCGTGCTCACCTTCCAGACCGACCAGTCCTTCGGTTCGCTCGCGACCCGGATGGCCGAGCGCGGGCTGATCGAACGCGTCCCCGGTCCGGGGCGGGCCGTGCGGCACCGGCTGACCGAGGAAGGCGCGCGCCTGCGGGCCGAGGGCCAGGACCTCGTCGACGGCGTCGTCGAGTCGTCGTTCCGCGACCTGTCGGAGGCCCAGGTCGACCAGCTGGGCGAACTGCTGGACCGCGCGCTGGGTCCCGATCCGACCGCATAGGACGAAAGCCGCGGCCCGGCGGACCGGCGGCTGAAGAAGCGTCGCCTTGCGGACAGGTCCTGGCCTATATCGCGGTTAGCGTGACGTCATCGACTCGCGAAAGGGACTCATGATGACTGCCACCCCCGACGGCTACACCTCGGTCGCCCCCTGGATCGTCACCAAGGACACCGGTGCGCTGCTGGACTTCGTCGCCGCGGCCTTCGACGGCGTCGAACTGGGCCGGGTGCCGCTGGCGGACGGCAGCATCGGGCACGCCGAGATCCGGATCGGCGACACCGTCGTGCTCGCCTTCGACCAGCACGACGACTGGCCGGACCTGCCGTCGCTGCTGCGCGTCTTCGTGCCCGACGCCGACGTCGCTTTCGCGGCCGCGCTGAAGGCGGGCGGCCGGGAGGTGACCGCATTGTCGGACAACGCCTTCGGCCAGCGCGGCGGCCGGGTCCGCGACCCGTTCGGCAACATCTGGTGGATCACCGCGGCCGTCGAAACCGTGGCCCCGGAGGAAGGCCTGCGCCGGCTGGAGGAATCCCGGTACCAGGAGCAGATGCGGTTCGCCCAGGAAACCCTCGACGCCGAACTCAGCGGCCGGGCGCGGGGACGGGCCAGCGCGGTGCTCCGGTAACGGCCCGCCTCAGCGTGGACTGGGCGGCGCGGTCACCTCGCCCCAGGCGAGGGCGAGCGTCGACCGGGGTCTCGCCGCGGACGATCGCGGCCTGGATCGCCGCGCTGCAGAGGTGCCGTTGCTTCCCGGTTCTCGGCCGACCCGCTCAGAGGGCGGGCACCAGCACCTCCCGGCACCAGGTCCGGAAGCTCGTCGGTGCGATCGCCGCCTCGGTCCAGTCGGCGTCGTAGATGCCTTCGTCCTGGGCCGCGAACATCTCGACCGCGTCCGCGACCACGCGCTCGCTCGCGCCCTGGGTGCGGCGCATGGCAGCGAAGTCGGCCAGGGAGATGCGCTGGTAGGCCACCGGCCGGCCGAGCTCCTCGCTCAGCACCCCGGCCATGCCGTCGGGGGTGAGCCGGTCCGGGCCGAACAGGGGGACGTCGGCCTGCCCGGTCCAGGAGCGGTCCGTCAGCAGGCCGGCGGCGGTGGCGGCGATGTCGCGGGTCGCGATCGTGGCGAGCGGCTGATCGCCGGCGCAGGTCAGGGCGAACGTGCCCCGCTCGCGGATCGCGGCGAGCTGCCCGAGCAGGTTCTCCAGGTAGAAGGGCGGGGACACGGCTCGGTAGGCCGCCCCCGAACTGCGGAGCTCGGCGTCCATGGCGAACGCCGCCGACAGCACGCCGGCCGGCTTGGGCCAGCCGTGTCCGGCGCTGCTCACCGCCACGACGTGCCCGACGTCGTGGCGGCGGACGGCCGCGGCGCCGGCCCGGGCGAAGGCGAGGTAGTGGTCTTCCGCGCTCGCCGCGGCCGGATCCGGCGGTACCAGCCAGAACAGCGCGTCGGCGCCGGACAAAGCCGCGTCGAGAACGGCCGGGTCGTCGTGGGCTCCTTCGACCACGTCGACCTGCTCGCGGACGTCGTCGTCCAGGCGGGCGGCATCGCGGACGACGACCTCGACCTTGCTGCCCCCGGCGAGCAGGTGCCGGACGAGCCGGCGGCCGACCTTGCCGGTCGGGGTGGTCACGACGATCATGGCGGCTCCTAAGCTGAAGGTGAATTCCGGTTCCGAATATAGTCCGGAAGTCGCCGTCGTCAAGTACGCTGAGGCCACCATGACCGCTTCCCGACGTGTGCTGCGCGCCGACGCCCGGCGCAACCGCGACGCCATCCTCGACGCCGCCGGCGAGCTGTTCGCCCAGCGCGGTGACGCCGTCCAGATGGAGGAGATCGCCGAGCGCGCCGGGCTGGGCGTCGGCACCCTCTACCGGCACTTCGCCGACAAGCGAGCCCTGCGTGCGGCGATCATCGGCCGCCGGTTCGAGGAGATGACCTTCCTCGCCGAGGCCGCCGAGGCCGCGGCGGACCCCTGGGCGGCGTTCGAGGCGCTGCTCTACGGCTACCTGGAAGCGGCCGAGCCCGACGCCGCGTTCCGGTTCGCCATCCTCGGCCCGGACGAACCGAGCTGGGCCGACATCGAGGAACAGAAGGTGGTGTTCTCGGCGATCGTCGAGCGCATCGTGCGACGCGCGGTCGAAGCCGGCCGGCTGCGCGCCGACTTCGGCCCCGGGGACTTCGTCCTCATCACCCGCGCGGCCATGGCCAACATGGCGGGCGAGGGCCGGTGGCGCCGGCTGCTCGACCTTCAGCTGGAGGGGATCCGGGCCTGAACACGCGGCGAGGGCGCGGCACCCGCGTGCCGCGCCCTCGTGGTGTGTTACGCGTCCAGGTCCCGGGCGATCAGCTCGGCCAGCGCGTCCACCGACGTCCGGGCCTGATCGCCCTCGGCGCTCAGCTCCACCTCGTCCCCGAAGCCCGCGCCCAGCGTCATGAGGCCCAGGACGCTCGCGGCATCGACGGCGTCACCCACGACTCCGTCACTGACCTTCGCGATCCGGACCTTCACGGGCTGGTCGGCCGCGGTCCGGGCGACCAGGCCCGCGGGCCGGGCGTGGAGCCCGACGCTGCTGGCGACGAGCGTACGGCGTTGGTACACAGTGGACTCCTTCACGCGTTGACGGGTTGACCGGACACGGTGGCGGAACGTTCGACGGCCCGGAACCGCACCTGCTTGAGCGCGATCACCGACCCCGCCGCGACCAGCGTCCCGGCGATCAGCGCCACCAGGAACAGCAGCGGGTTGCCGATCAGCGGGAGCACGAAGATCCCGCCGTGCGGGGCGCGCAGCGTCGCTCCGAAGGCCATCGACAGCGAGCCCGTGACCGCCGAACCGAGCATGATCGAGGGGATCACGCGGAACGGGTCCGCCGCCGCGAACGGGATCGCGCCCTCGGTGATGAACGACGCCCCGAGCAGCCAGGCCGCGCGGCCGTTCTCGCGCTCGGCCTCGGTGAACAGCTTCTTGCGGACCGTCGACGCCAGGGCGAGCGCCAGCGGCGGCACCATCCCGGCCGCCATCACCGCGGCCATGATCTGCAACGAGCCCGTGGCGCCGGTGGTCAGCCGCCGACGGCGAAGGTGTACGCCGCCTTGTTGACCGGGCCGCCCATGTCGAACGCCATCATCAGGCCCAGCAGCGCGCCGAGCAGCAGGGCGCTGGCTCCGCTGAGGCTGTTGAGCCAGTTCGTCAGCCCGCTCGTCGCGGCCGCCATCGGCTTGCCGACCACGACGTACATCAGCACACCGACCACAATGGACCCGAGCAGCGGGTAGACGACCACCGGCATGATGCCGCGCACCGCCTTCGGCACCTGGATCCGCTTCAGCGCCAGCACCACCCCACCGGCCAGGAGACCGGCGACCAGGCCGCCGAGGAAGCCGGCACCGACGGTGACGGCGATCGCGCCGCCCACGAACCCGGGGGCGATCGCCGGGCGGTCGGCCATCGCGAACGCGATGAACCCGGCCAGCACCGGCACCAGGAAGTCGAACGCGGCACTGCCGATCTGGAACATCAGCGCGGCCCAGCCGGCCACCGACCCCGCGTCGAAGTGCTCGGTGACCTTCGGCGCGTCGACGATCTTGTAGCCACCCAGGGCGAAGCTCAACGCGATGAGCAGGCCGCCCGCGGCGACGAACGGGATCAGGTAGCTGACACCGGTCATCAGCCACTGCCGGACCTTGGTGCCGGCCTTGTCGTTGGCGCCGACCTTCGACGTGAGCTCCGGGGCGGCAGCGGCGGCGGGGGCGGGTTCCCGGGCCGCCGCCTTGGCGCGCTCGAACAACCCGGCCGCGTCGTTGATCGCGGCCTTGACCGGCGCCTCGACGATCGGCTTGCCGGCGAACCGGTCCCGGCCCTGCACCGCGAGGTCCGCGGCGAAGATGACGGCGTCCGCGCTCGCGATGTCTTCGGCGGACAACGGCTCGGACCCGGCCGAACCCTGCGTCTCGACGACGATCTCGTCGCCGTTGGCCTTGGCGGTCTGCTCCAGGGACTCGGCCGCCATGTAGGTGTGGGCGATCCCGGTGGGACAGGCGGTGATGGCGACGAACTTCACGAGGGGGACACCTCCTGGCGGATGTAGCCGGCGACGGCCGCGGCATCGGTGGCGTCGAGCAGGTGCTGCTTGAACTCCGCCCGGACGAGCCGCCGGGCGAGGGCGGCCAAGACCTTGAGGTGGTCGCTGCCGCCGCCTTCCGGCGCGGCGATGAGGAAGATCAGCTTCGCCGGGCCGTCCGGCGCGCCGAAGTCGATACCCGCGTCGCTGCGGCCGAAACCGAGCGTCGGCGCGGTGACCGCGGCCGAGCGGCAGTGCGGGATGCCGATGCCGCCTTCGAGCCCGGTGGCCATCTGCTCCTCGCGGGCGGCGACGTCCTCGAGGAACAGGTCGAGGTCGGTCACCCGCCCGGCGGAGACGAGCCGCTCGGCGAGCGCGCGGACGGCGCCGTGGGAGTCGGTCGCGGCCAGGCCGAGGTCGACCAGGTCGGCGGTGATCAGGTCTGGGGTGGTCATGCGGCGGCTCCGCTGAGGGTGAAGGTGGGATCGGCGTCGAGCACGCGCACCAGGTCGGGGTGCACGTCCTCCGGCGTGGGCATGCGGCTGCCCTCCTGCGTGACCGCGGCGGTGCCGTAGGCGACCGCGGTCCGCAGGGCTTGGGGGCCGGTTCCTCCCGCGTGGAGGAACCCGGCGAGTGCGGCGTCTCCGGCGCCGACAGTGCTGCGCACGGCCACCAGCGGGCCGAGCGCGTGGTGCGTCGCGGACTCCTCGACGAGGACCGCGCCGCGCGCGCCCAGGCTGACCAGCACGCGGCCGACGCCGCCGGAGATCAGCTCCCGGCAGCACGCGACGACGTCGCCGAGCAGCGGCAGCGGGCGGCCGGCGAGCTCGATCAGCTCGTCGAGGTTCGGCTTGAGCAGGTCCGGGCCGCTCGCACAGGCAGCGGCGAGCGGTGCGCCGGAGGAGTCGACGGCGACCTTCGCCCCGGCTTCGCGAGCGAGCTTCGTCAGCCGCGCGTAGAAGTCGTCGGGCACGCCGGCCGGCAGACTTCCGCAGCACACCAGCCATTCGCCGCGTACGGCGAGTTCGACGGCGCGGCGTTCGAGGGTGGCGAGCTCGGCGGAGGAGAACTCCGGGCCCGGCTCGTTGATCTTCGTCGTGGTCCCGTCGGCCTCGACGAGCGTGATGTTGCTGCGGGTCGACCCGGCGATCGGCACGGCGACGACCGGGACGCCTTCCGGGGCGAGCAGGTCGGACAGCCGCTCGCCGACCGGTCCGCCGGCGGGCAGCAGCGCGACGGTCGGGGTCCCGGCGGCGGCCAGCGCACGGGCGACGTTCACGCCCTTGCCGCCGGGGTCGAGCCGGACGGCTTCGGCCCGGTTGACTTCGCCGCGGTGCAGGCCGGTCAGCCGCAACGTCCGGTCGAGGCTGGGGTTGGGGGTCACGGTGACGATCACGCCAGCACCACCTCCGGGCCCGCTTCCTCGAGTTCGGCCACCGCGCCGGCGTCGATGCCGCTGTCGGTGACCAGCACGTCGATCTCGGCCAGCCGCGCGAACCGGCTGAGCTGGTCGGTGCCGTACTTGCTGTGGTCGGCCAGCAGCACCCGCTTGCGCGCCGCGGCGACGACGGCGGCCTTCACGGCGGACTCGGCCATGTCCGGCGTCGTGCAGCCGTGCTCGGCGGAAAAGCCGTTGGCGCCGAGGAAAGCGACGTCGACGAGCAGGCCTTCGAGCGCGCGGAGCGTCCAGGCTTCGACGGCGGCGAGCGTGGTCCCGCGGACCCGGCCGCCCAGGATGTGCAGCGTGATGCCCGGGCGGGTGGCGAGGATCGAAGCGACCGGGATCGAGTTGGTGATCACCGTCAGCTCGCGGTCGGCCGGCAGCAGCGTCGCGAGCCGGCTGGTGGTGGTGCCCGCGTCGAGCAGGATCGAGCCGCGGTCGGGCACCAGGTCCAGGGCGGCCCGGGCGATCGCGTCCTTCTCCGCGGCGTTGGTCTGGTCCCGCTGCGCGACCTCGGGTTCGAAGTCGAGCCGCTCGACCGCGACCGCGCCGCCATAGACGCGGCGAACCACGCCCTGGCGTTCGAGGACGCCCAGGTCGCGGCGGATGGTCTCGGGGGCGACACCGAGTTCGGCGGCGACGTCACCGACGTCGACGCGGCCGTCACGTCGTGCGCGTTGCGCCAGGAGCTGATGCCGTTCGGCGGCGTACATGCCCGTTCCTCTCCGATGTTTGCCCGTTGCCGTTTGATTGTGCCCGTTGTTACCGTACTGTCAATCCCCCGTTACGAGATCCTTTGCTCCTGGAGGTCCTGCAATGCCGCTGTCCGGAGTCGGAGTCAGCCCTGGCCGGGTCGACGGCCCGCGCGTCCTCGTGGCCGCTGACCTGCCCGAACCCGCTTCCACGCCCGCTCCGGCGGACCTCGAGGCCGAAGCGGGCAAGATCGGGCGGGCGGCGGCTTCGGTGGCGGCCGCGTTGTCCGATCGTGCCCGTTCCGTGTCCGGAGATGCCCGATCGGTGCTGGAGACGACGGCCGCGATGGCCGCCGACCCGGCGTTGACCGCGTCCGCCGAAAAGCTCGTCCGCACGCGCTCGCTCCCGGCGACGCGGGCCGTGTGGGAAGCGGCGGGGGAGTTCATGACGGCGCTGCAGGCCGCGGGCGGCTACTTGGCCGAACGCGCCCGGGACGTCGCCGACGTCCGAGACCGGATCATCGCGGCCCTGCTCGGCGTGGCCCCGCCGGGCGTGCCGGACCTGACGTCGCCGAGCGTCCTGGTGGCCCGCGACCTGGCCCCGGCCGACACCGCCGGCCTCGACCCGGATCTGGTCCTGGCGCTGGTGACGGCGGAAGGCGGCCCGACGAGCCACACCGCGATCCTGGCCCGGGCGCTGGGTATTCCCGCCGTGGTGGCGTGCGCCGGAGTGCTGGAGCTGGACAGCCCGGGCCTCGCGGTCGACGGGTCGGCGGGCACGGTGACGCCGTCGGACGGCACGGTCCGGCCGCCGGCCCGGACGTCCCGCCCGGTGTGGGACGGCGTCGGCCGCCTCGCCGACGGCCACCGCGTCAAGCTGCTCGCCAACGTGGGCTCGGCGGCGGACGCCTCGGCTGCCGCGGCGGCCGGCGCCGAAGGGGTCGGGCTGTTCCGCACCGAATTCTGTTACCTCACCGCGGCTTCCGAGCCGACGGAGGCCGAGCAGCGGGCGGCGTACGCGGCGGTGCTGGCCCCGTTCGCGGGCCGGCCGGTCGTCGTCCGCACGCTGGACGCGGGGTCCGACAAACCCTTGGCGTTCCTCCCGATGGGCGAGGAACCCAACCCGGCGTTGGGTGTCCGCGGCCTGCGCGTGGCCTTCGACCGCCCGGACCTGCTGGACCGCCAGCTGTCGGCGATCGCGGCGGCGGCCGGGGACACCGGGGTGGAGCTGTCGGTGATGGCCCCGATGGTGGCCACGGCGGCGGAGGCGGCGTGGTTCGCTTCGCGCGCCCGCGCGGCGGGGATCGCCCGGGTGGGCGTGATGATCGAGATCCCGGCGGCGGCGTTGTGCGCGCAGGAGATTCTCGCGGAGGTCGACTTCGTCTCGCTGGGGACGAACGACCTGGCGCAGTACGTGTTCGCGGCGGACCGCCAGCTGGGCGCGGTGGCGGCGCTGAACGACCCGCACCAGCCGGCGTTGCAGCGCCTGGTGGGCCTGGTCGCGCGGGCCGGCGCGGCGGCGGGCAAGCCGGTGGGAGTGTGCGGCGAGGCCGCGGCGGACCCGGCGCTGGCGCCGGTACTGGTGGGGCTGGGGGTGACGTCGCTGTCGATGAACGCGGTGGCCCTGGCGGGCGTGGGCGCGGCGTTGCGCGAGGTGGACCTCGAGACCTGCCGCGTCAGGTCACGGTCGGATCACCCAGCCCCAGCTCGGGTGGCCGGGCGTTCCGCGGGGTGACGACGACCGCCGCGGAACGGAGTGGTGATGCCTGTTGCGGCCGGGACAGCTCCAGCCGCAACAGGCGGGCGCCGGTCACCTCCAGGTCGATGACGGCGGGTTTCCCGGCCGAGACGTCGTGTTCGGACCGCGGGGTCCCGTCGAGGACCACGCGGACCCGGCCGACCTGGAACGCGTCCGCGGCGTCGTCGAGCACCCCGGCGACGGTGGTGAACCGCCGGTAGTTGCCGCCGAGGTCCAGTTCGACGAACCCCGGCCCGGCGACCGACGGCGCACCCGGCCGCACGACGATGCTCTGTTCGTAGCGCACGCCGCCGATGTCCGCGGCGGCGCGTTTCACGCCGTTGCCGGCGCACAGCCACGGCAGTTCACCCGCGGGCACGTGGTGTTCCTCGCGGGTTCCGCCGAGCCATTTCCCACGCCGGGGCATCGGGTACTGGCCCTGCCCGGTGATCGCGGCGAGGAGGTCCGCCACGCCGGCCGGGGTGAACTCGTCGACGTGGTACCGCGTCGTCGAGTGGCCGTTGAGGAACAACGGAATCTCGTCGACCGAGCGGCCGGGCAGGACGACGGGCAGCACCCGTTCGGTCTCCCGGCGCAGGTCCCGGGTGAGGTTGTCCCGGATGATCGCCGCCTCGAACTGGGCGCCCCGCCCCTCGTGGGGCAGCGCGGTGCCGTCGGCGCGGCGCTTGTAGTCCGGGGAGGCGATGACCACGATGAAGTCCGCCTTCTCGAGGTTCTCGGTGGCCCACAGCGACCAGTCCCGGCGCGTGTTGTCGTACCAGGCGTCGAGGTGCACGTCCAAGCCGATCTCCACGCGGAGGAACGAGGCGAACTTGTGCACGAGTTCCTTGTGTTCCGGGGTGTCGTGCGAATAGGTCACGAACACCCGGGGCGCGGCACGGTCGGGCATTGGCGCCCCTTCTCGTCGAGTCGGTGAATCACCGATCTCGGTGATCGGCATTCGCAATGCTGCCCTGTCATTTATCGGCCGGATGCGCGTTTGTCAAGCTTTTCGGAGTGGCCGGCGACGTTGTCCGCCGGTGGCCAGGTATTGGCATCTTTCTGTCCGGTTTCGAGCCTTCTCGCGGTGTGCGGGACCGGCCTAGGATGGGCCGTTGCCTGGTGGGGAGCGGTGAAGGAGCGAAAGCACGCGTGTACGAGTACGACGTGTTCATCAGCTATCAACGCGCCGGCCGGGACATTTCGGCGTGGGTGAAGAATCATTTCCGGCCCCGGCTGGCCGAAGTGCTCGACAACAACTTCTACCGGGACGTCCGGATTTTCTGCGACGACCAGGTCCGCACCGGCGCGAGCTGGGCGGGGGAGGTGCGCACCGCGTTGCTGCGCACCCGGGTGCTGGTGCCGGTGTGCTCGCCGAAGTACTTCCGGGACGAATGGTGCCTGGCCGAGTGGCATTCCATGGCCAAGCGGGAAGCGCTGACCACGCGCACGCGGCCGCTGATCTACCCGGTGATCTTCTGCGACTCCCGGAACTTCCCGGGATGGGCCCACGAGCGGCGCATGCGTGACCTGCAGCAGTGGAACCACCCCTTCGAACACTTCCAGGCCGCGCCGGCGTACCTCGACTTCAACCGCAAGATCACCGAGATCGCCGGCGAACTCGAGGAGCTCATCGAACGAGCGCCGGACTGGCGGGCGGACTGGCCGGTGGACACCCCGGCCCCCGAGCCGTCCCCCACGGCGCGGATGCCGAGGTTCTGACGGATGCCGGGGTCGGTGTTCACCTTCTACTCCTACAAGGGCGGCGTCGGCCGCAGCTTCACGCTGGCGAACATCGCCGTGCTGCTCGCCCGCTGGGGGCACCGGGTGCTCTGCCTGGACTGGGACCTGGAAGCCCCCGGCCTCGGCGACTACTTCCGGCCGCGGCTGCCGGGCAAGCCCCGCGGTGGTGTGGTCGACCTCGTCACCGGCTTCCGGGAAGGCCGGTTCGCCCCGGAAGCCCACGTGCTGAGGCTGCGGAAGGCCGGCGCGCTCGACTTCATCGCCGCCGGGCGCGAAGACGAGGGCTACATCGGGCAGGTCCAGGCGATCGACTGGGAAGGCCTGTACGACGAGGGGTTCGGCGAATACCTCGAGAAGTGCCGCGAGCAGTGGACGAACGACTACGACTTCGTCCTCATCGACAGCCGCACCGGGATCTCCGACATCGGCAGCATCTGCACCGCGCACCTGCCGGACCACCTCGTGGTGCTGTTCACGGCGAACCAGCAGAGCATCCGCGGGGCGATGGACCTCGCCGGACGCGCGGACCGGGCGCGGAACCTGCTGCCCTACGACCGCTCGCGGCTGACGGTGCTGCCGGTCCTGTCGCGCTTCGACAGCCGGGAGGAGTACGGCCGGTCGGAGGAGTGGCGGAAGACGGTCGTCGCGGAGACGGCCGAGCTGTACCGGGCGTGGCTCGACCAGAGTGTCGCCCCGGAGACGATGTCGCGGCACCTGACGCTGCCGTACGTGTCGTACTGGAGTTTCGGCGAGCAGCTGCCGGTGCTGTCGGAGAAGACGCCGAGCGCGGACCAGATCGGCTTCGCCCTCGAAACCGTGGCGGCGGTGATCGCCTACCGGCTCGACCGCACGGAACTGCTGGCGGAGAACCGCGATGCGTACGTGGCCGCCGTGCGCGCGAGCCACCGGAAGTTCAAGCACGAACTGCGGGTCAGCATCCCGCGGCCGTTCGTCCAGCCCGGCGGTGAGCTGATCGCGGAACTGGGGAAGCTGGGCGTCCGGGCGGTGAAGTCGCTGTCGGGCGACCAGTCGCTGCTGGAGCGGACCGAGGACGACGCCCGGCACCTGTGCCTGATCGTCGACGGCAAGGTGAGCCGCTGGCAGCAGGCCGAAGTCGAGCTCTTCCTCCAGCGGTCGCTCGGCCAGGACCGCCGCGTGATCCCGATCCTGACGCCGGGCACCGAGGCGGCCGGGCTCTCCGGGTACGTCGGCAACCTCCGCTACCTGCGGCTCGGCGCCCGCGGCCCGGCCGGCGTCGCCCAGGACCTGGTCGCCCAGCTCCGCGGCGGGACCCCGCCGGCCGAGGAGGACTCACCCCTTCCGGCGCTGCTCGCCCAGGTCCGCGGAGCACGGCTGAGCCCCTCCCGCTGGGTCCTGGTCGACGAGCTGGTGACGCACCTGCAGGCGACGGTCGAAGCGGGCGACGACCGCCAGGTCGACGAACTGGCCGCGGACCTGGCGGTGGCGGCCCGGCCCCGTTCCCCGAGCAGCGTCCCGACCCCGATCCTCGCGGACACCCGCCGGTCGATCGACCTGCTGCTGCGCACGCTCGCCCAGACCGCGACGAAGGCGAACCACCGGAAGGAAGTCGGATGACCGACCGCTTGGGACACAAACAGACCGCGGCGATGTTCACGCTGATGGTGCTGGGCCGCGAGGTGCCCAACCAGGAGCTGGCGGAGCTGGTCGGCTTCACGCTCACCGGCACCGAACGCACGGGGCTGAACAAGCTCGGCTACGTGGACAGCGACCGGACCGGGCCGAAGCGGAGTTACGTCCACGTGCTGAGCGACAGCGGCTGGGCCTGGTGCGAAACCGAACTGGCGGCGGGCGGTCCGCCGCCGCAACGGGGGCAGAGCCCGCTGGCCACGGCGCTGTACGTGATCCTCGGTGGGCTGGGGGAGTATCTGGAGCGCGAGAACAAGCGGCTCTTCGAGATCTTCGGTCCGGCGCCGGGTGCGAACGGTAAGCCGCCGGCCGATCTGGAGGAGCGCATCCGGGTCGCCTATCGCGAACTCGTGAAGGAGCCGCGCGGCTGGGTCGGGCTGGTCGACCTGCGGCCGAAACTCGGCGCGCCGGCCGCGGAAGTCGATGCGGTGCTCAAGGAGCTGAGCCGCACCGGGAAGGTGCACCTGGTCCCGGAGGACAACCGCAAGGCCCTCGAGCCGGCCGATCACGCGGCGGCGATCCGCATCGGCGGCGAGGACAACCACTTCGTTTCGTTCGAGGCGTGATCATGGACGAGCTCAAAGCACTCGCGACGCTGAGCTTCGACTGGGCGGACACCCCCGATCACGTCTGGCGGGACTCGCCCTACCACGTGGACGGTCTGCACGCCGACGCGCTCGCGGCCCTCGACACCGGCATCCGCGATGCCGTCGCCAGTGACGGGCCCAGCCCGATCGGGCTCGTCATGCGCGGGCTGAAAGGGGTCGGCAAGACCCATCTGCTCGGTCTCGTCCGGCGCCGGGTCCACCGCGCGCGCGGCTACTTCTTCCTCGACGACGTCACCGCGGCCGAAGCGTTCTGGGACAACACGGCCGAGGCGTTGCGCCGTGGGCTGGCCCGCCCGGACGATTCGGGTGAGTCGCAACTGCGGCGTTTCCTGCTCCGGGTGTGCCTGCGGGCCCATGTCGACGCCGAAGTCGAGGCGAGGATCCGGCGCGGCCGCGGGCTGACCGCCGGGGACGTGGAGGCCTTCGTCGACGGGGTCGGGTCGCTCGACGAGATGGTCGCCGACGAATGCGGGGACACCGCGCGGGCCCTCGTGCTCATCGCGAGCCGGGACCGCGGCGCCAAGTACATCGGCGAGGACTACCTCGACGGCGACACCGAACTGACTTCCGAAGCCCGGCAGTGGAACATCTACTCGCGACCGAAACCCGCCCGGGTTCTCGTCCAGGAGATCACGCGGCTGCTCGCTCTCACCGGGCCGGTCGTGATCGCCGTCGACCAGCTCGACACGCTGGTCGCGCGGTCGAAGCAGGGCATGCTGGGGGACGGCGTCGGCGACGACCTGCTCGTGGCGCAGATCGCCGACGGGCTGATGGGCCTGCGCGAAGTCACCCACAAGACTCTCACCGTGCTGGCCTGCCTGCCGTCCACCTGGGAGCAGATCCGGTCGAAGGCGGCGGGCACCGTCCCCGACCGGTTCCGGGAAACGGTGACGCTGGGCCGGATCACCGATGCCGCACTGGGCCGGGCGCTGGTCGAGAAGCGGCTCGGGGTGGCGTACGAGTCGATGGGCTTCACCCCGCCGCACCCGACCTGGCCGGTGGCGCCGGTGGCGTTCGAGGGTCCCTGGGAACAATGGACGCCGCGGGAACTGCTCAAGCGCATCGGCGCGCACATCGACGGGTGCCTGCGGGCCGGGCAGGTCCGGGAGCTCACCTCCTTCGACGAGAAGGCTCCGGTGCCGGTCGCGCCCCCGCGCACCGAGGTCGAGAACGACCGGTTCGCCGAGCTCGACGCCGAGTTCGAGAAGCTGCAGGCGGAGGTCGATCCCGGGAAGCTGCTCGGCGAGTCGATCGTGGATCGGATGATGCCGGGGCTGCTGTCGGCCGCCCTGCGGTGCTGGGTCACCGAGGTCGGCGACGACGACATGGAGTGGTCCTGTGAGCGCCAGGCCGGGCTGAGCGAGGTGCACGCCTGGCTGACCCGGACCCTCGACGAAACCGCGGACCTGCAGGAGCACTGGGTGTTCCGGGCGATCGCGGCCCGCGACCCGCGGGCGGCGCTGAGCCGGTTCCGCAAGGCGCGGTCCGAGGCGGGACAGCGCCAGGGCGTGGACAACCGGCACCTCGTCATCCTCCGGGACGCCTGGGGGCGCGGGGCCAAGACCCGCGAAGAGGTCGAGAAGTTCACGGCCGCCGGCGGCCGGACGATCCGGCTGTCCGACGCCGACGTGCGGACCTTCTGGGCGTTGCAGAAGCTGCTCGCCAACGGCGGCCGGGAGCTGCACGAGTGGCTGTACGACCGGCGGCCCGCCAGCCGGTCCGAGCTGCTGTCCGCCGTGCTGCCCGAGAAGCCGGGCGAACAGCGGCCCGGTGAAGCCACCCACCCGCCGCCCGCCGAAGGGGAGATCACGCTCGGGACCGTCGTCGGCTCCGGTGAGCCCGTGCGGATCGAGCTTTCCGCCTTGCGCAAGCACGCCGCCGTCTTCGCCGGTTCCGGATCCGGGAAAACCGTACTGCTGCGGCGGATCATCGAGGAATGCGCGCTCCTCGGCGTCTCCGCGATCGTCCTGGACCCCAACAACGACC
Organism: Amycolatopsis sp. NPDC004772; assembly: GCF_053601215.1. Classification (NCBI taxonomy): domain Bacteria; kingdom Bacillati; phylum Actinomycetota; class Actinomycetes; order Pseudonocardiales; family Pseudonocardiaceae; genus Amycolatopsis; species Amycolatopsis sp. NPDC004772. Next base: position 12,042 of record NZ_JBSGBK010000101.1, on the reverse strand, counting down.
TCGCGCGCCTCGGGGACGCCTGGCCCGAGCCGCCGGGCGGCTGGCGGAACGGTGACGCCGAGCTCGCCCAGCAGTACCTCGCCGAGACCGACGTCGTCGTCTGGACGCCGGGGCGGGTGACCGGGCGGCCGCTGGCCTTCCGGCCCCTGCCCGACTTCGCCGGCGTCCTCGACGACACCGACGAGTTCACCGCCGCCGTCGAGGTGGCCGTGGCGACGCTGGCCCCTCAGGCGCGGCTCACCGGGAGCACCGCGAAGGCCGGCATCGGGCTCGCGGTGCTCCGGCAGGCCGTCGTCCACCACGCGCGGACCGGGTCGCGCAGCCTGCCGGAGCTCGTCGAGCTCCTGTCCGACCTGCCCGAGGACGTCAGCACCCTCAACGACGCCAAGCGGATCGCCGCCGACCTGGCCGAAGTCCTCAAGGCCGCGATGGTCAACGATCCGCTCTTCGCCGGCGGTGGCGAGCCGGTCGATCCGGGCACGCTGCTCACGCCGGCCGAGGGCAAACGCGCTCGTGTCTCGGTGATCAGCTTCGTCGGGCTGCCCGCCGAAGAACAGCGGCAGAACTTCGTCAACCAGCTGCAGATGGAACTGTTCGCCTGGATCAAACGCCACCCCGCGGGCGACCGGCCGCTGGGCGCGCTGTTCGTGATGGACGAAGCCCAGACGCTGGCGTCGTCGGGGAGTCTCACGGCGAGCACGCGCAGCACGATCGTCCTCGCTTCCCAGGCCCGCAAGTACGGCCTCGGCCTGCTGTTCGCCACCCAGGCCCCCAAGGGGCTGCACAACCAGGTGGTCGGCAACGCGATGACGCAGTTCTTCGGCCGGCTCAACAGCCCGGCCCAGATCGCGGCGGCCACCGAGCTGGCCCGCGCGAAGGGCAGTCCGGTCGCGGACATCTCCCGGCTCGAGCGAGCGCAGTTCTACGTGGCGGGGGAGGCGTTCGGGTTCCGCCGGGTGGCGACGCCGCTGTGCCTGTCCCACCACCCGGCCGGCCCGTTGCGGCTGGAGGAGGTGATCGCGCGGGCCGTCGATCCGGACGGGGCTCGTTCGACGCGTCGGTAGTGAAACCGACCGGAGGAGTTCCCGATGATCCGCCTCTACATGACCATGTCCCTCGACGGCTTCGTGGCCGGGCCGGAGGATCGGCCCGGCCAGGAGCTGGGCCGCGGTGGTGGCCGGCTGTTCGACTGGATGGACCACCGGCACGGGGACGGCGCCAGCGCGCAGATCTACCGGGAGGCGCTGGCGACCGGCGCGCTCATCTCCGGCCGCCGGACCTTCGAGCTGGCCGGCCGGTGGGGCGGCGACCACCACGACGGGGTGCCGATCCACGTGCTCACCCACCACATCGATCCCACCGACACCCCGCCGGGCAGCGCGCGGTTCTTCACCGACGTCACCGCGGCGGCGGAAGAAGCTCGTGCCGCGGCCGGTGATCGCGCGGTGATGGTGCACGGGGCCGGGGCCGCGCAAGCGTTGCTGGCCGCGGGTCTGCTGGACGAACTGGAACTGCACGTCGTCCCGGTGCTCCTCGGCGAAGGACGGCGGTTGTTCGACGGCACCAAGGCGGAGCTCGAGCTCGTCCGCCGCCTCGACGACCAGGGCGTGCTCCACCTGCGCTACCGGGTCCGGTGACGCGGGCGGCTCCGGCGCGGAAGCCGGAGCCACCCTCAGCTCAGCCGTGGCGGAAGCACAACGTGCCCCACTGGAAGCCGGCGCCGATCGACGACACCACGTACGTGTCGCCCGGACGCACCTCGCCCGAGGCGAACCGGGCGTGCAGGGCCGTGAACACCCCCGCCGATCCCGTGTTGCCCAGGCTGTCCACCGTGATCGGGGCACGGGACCGGGACACGCCCAGCTTGTCCAGCGCCGCCGTCAGGATGTTCAGGTTCGCCTGGTGCAGGAAGAAGTGGCTCACCTCGTCCACCGGCACGTGCGCGTCGTCCAGCGCACGCAGGATGCTGTCCGGCAGGCAGCGCGTCGCCGTGTCCCACACCGCCCGGCCGTTCATCTTCAGGGAGGCGCCGGGCGCCGGGATTTCCACCTCGTAGGACAGTTCCGCGCCGAAGTCCCAGCCCAGCAGGCCGGCGCCCGGGGCGGCCCGGGTGAGGACCGCCGCGCCCGCCGCGTCACCGAAGAACACCCTCGTCGTGCGGTCCGCCGGGTCCGTCACGCGGGACGCGCAGTCCGCCGCCACCACCAGGACCGTGCGGGCCGCCGAGGTCTGCAGCAGGTGCGCGGCCAGGAACAGGGCCTGGACCCCGTTGGCGCACGCCGCCTGGGTGACGTCGAGGGCGAGCGCCCGGTCGGTGCCCAGCAGCTCCTTGACGATCAGCGCCGTCGAGGGCAACGGCTGGTCGGGGGTGTACGTCCCGACGATGACCGCGTCGACGTCGCGAGCGGAGACGCCGGCCGCCGCGAGCGCGGGGCGGGCGGCGGCCGCGCACATGTCCGAGGTCCTGCGGTCCGCGGCCAGGCGGCGGCGGGTCCGGATCCCGGTGCGGCCGACGATCCACTCGTCCGAGGTGTCCAGCGTCGCCGTCAGTTCGGCGTTGGTGACGACCTCCGGTGGCAGGTGCACGCCGGTGCCCGTGATCGCCAGCGGAACGGCCAGCGCGCTCACGCCGTCCCGCCCGCGTAGACGTTGCGCGACGGGTGCAGCTGCTGTTCGAGATCGGTGTAGAAGCGGCCGGACTCGCACGGCAGGCCGAGCAGGATGCGGCGGGCGGCCTCGCCGCACAACGCGCCACCGAGGGCCACGCCGGACGCGAGCTGGGGCCAGCTGCTCAGCGTGCGGCCCAGTTCGCCGAACGACGCCTTCAGCTCCGGGCTGATCCGGTCCGCGTCCACCATGGCCAGGATCAGCTCGGTCCTGGCCGCCGGCGCCGGCTCCAGCAGATCGACCGACTTGACGTCGCCGAGCAGCCCGTGCAGCAGGGGCCGGTCGGGCTCGCGGTCGAAGCGCTCGACGTCGAGCATGCCGCGGTCGTTGCAGTCCATCACGACCGGGATGCCGAGGTCGCGGGCGTACTCGCGGGCCGCGATCTTCACCCACGGCGTGTCGCACTCTTCGACGAGGAGGTCGAGACCACCGGCGAAGAACCGCTCGATGGTCTCCGGGGTCAGCCCGGCCGGCTCGATCTCGACGTCGAGGTACGGGTCGATCTCGGCCAGCTGCCGGGCCGACAGCACCGCCTTGTTGACGCCGAGCTCGTGCACCCCGCCGCGCAACCGGTTCAGATTGGACAAGCCGAAGTCGTCGAAGTCGGCCAGCCGGAACGCACCGCCGATGCCTTCGAGCGCCAACGTCAGCGCCGCGCTGTTGCCGACCGACAGGCCGATGACGCCGATCCGCTTGCCGAACAGCCGCCGCTGGTCGGGCCGTTCGATGCGGCCCCGGTTGCGGTCGGTGCGGACCAGCCGGAACTCCTCGCGCGGCAGCACGTGCACCAGCCGCCCGGACCACGGGTACCACGCCCACGTGCCGTACTCCCACGGCGGCGCGCCGGCCAGTTGCTCCCGCTTCTTGCGTTCGATCTCGCCGCGGTCGCGGCACGCCGGTTCGCGGCTGCGGACCAGTTCGGTGAGCTGGTCGTCGATCGTGTCGTGCAGTTCGCGGACGTTCCCGGACGCGAGCAGCGCGCCGACGTCGGCGGCGGTGTGCAGGACCGGCCGGTACGTCTCCCGGTCGGGCGAGGCGGCGCCGGACGGGGTGACCGGTGCCCCGCGGCGCACCGGCGGCGCGGGCAGCAGCGGGGCCGCCCCCGCCGCCGCGATGACGGGGAATTCGTCGCGCAGCCGGGTGACCAGGTCGTGCTGCCGCCCGCCGCCGTCGGCGACGCGGTGCAGCATGATCACGACGTCTTCGGTGTACTGCGGGACGTACCGGCGGGTGCCGGTGACGGGCCGGAACCCGAACCGTTCGTGGAACCGGTCCTGGCCGTCCTTCGTGCCGGAGGTGCCGATCATCGCCCGGGCGCCCAGGTGGTGGGCCGCGCCGATCGCCAGCGCGTTGAGGTGGAGCCCGAGACCGAGCTTGCGGGCGCGGTGCTCGACGACGAGCCTGCTGTGCTCGAACACCTCCCCGGCCGCGAAGCCCTCGGCGGCCAGGAGTTCCTCGTAGCGCTCGTCGCCGAGGAAGTCGCGGGACTGGAACAGCACGCCCGAGTCCGGTGTGGACAGCCGGATGTACCCCAGCGGCGGGCCGCCGGGGCTGCGCCGCGCGAGGAAGTGCCAGGCGCCGAAGTCCAGCTCCTGGTCGTCGGTGTGGGTGCCGTCCGGGCGGAGGAACGCCGGACGGCGGCCGTGGTCGAACAGGATGCGGGCACGCAGCGCGCGGACGGCGTCGAGCAGCGGGTGGCCGTCTTCGCCCGGCTGCGGTCCGCGGAACGCGGTGACGTGCCAGTCGGGCGTTTCCGGCGCGGGCGCGCCGGGGTGGTTCAGCGGGGTCAACTGTCGCCTTTTCTCCGGAAGTGCCGGACGGCAACGGAAAGCCGCCCGGGAGAGGCCTCGGCCGGGGCGTGGGTGGGGACGCCGACCAGGGCGGCGGAACGGTAACAGCGCCCGGGGGTACCGGTCCGATAACGGCGGCCCGGCCGGGAAAACCTTTACCGAGCCGGGAAGATCGACTTCGCGTGACCGCGGCGCCCGGTTCCGGTGAAGCGTGGCCGCGGTGACCCACACGAACGAGTGGCAGCGTGCTGCCCGTGCGCAATCAGGGATGGGAACGCCGGGGTTCTCGGAGGCGGCGTGCTCGGAACGCTTCACCCCGGCGGGGGAGTCCGGCGGCCGCGCCGGGTGCCCGGCCCCGCGTCCGGGACCGGGCACGGCGGGGATCAGTCCGCTTCGGGGAAGTGGATGTCGGTGACGTGGACGTCGACGACCTCGACGTCGAGACCCAGGTACTGCTCGACCGCGTCGATCACCGCGACGCGGATCTGCTCGCCCAGCGCCTTCACCGCGTGGCCGAACTCGACCACCACGGGGATGGTGACCCAGGCGACGTCGTCGGCGAGCTCGACCGTGATGCCGTCCTCGGCGACGCTGTGCACGCCTTCGGTCTGCGCGGCGATCCGCACGACGATCTTGCCGACGACGCCGTCGGCGATCGTGGTGCTGCCGCGGCTGCCCGCGGCGGGCCGGGCCGCGGCCGCTTCGGTCTCGGCGGCCACCACGACCGGGGCGGCTTCGGCCACCGGCTCGGTCTCCGCGACCGGCTCGGTCTCGACGGTCTCGGCGACCGGCTCGGTCTCGGCGGCCTCTGCGACCGGCTCAGCCGCAACAGTCTCGGCCACCGGCTCGGCTTCGGCGGCGTACTCGACCGTGTCCGAGTCGGTGTCGTCCCCTTCGGTGTCCTCGGCGGCCGCCTCCTCGTCGGTCCCGGTGACGTCCTCGTCGCTCTCGTCAGCCTCGGCCTCGTCGGCTTCGGACTCCTCGGCGGACTCGGCCTGGTCGCTGTCAGCGGCTTCGTCTTCGGCGGTTTCCGCGGCGGTTTCGCTGTCGGTTGCGGAATCCGCCTCCTCGGCAACCGTCGCCTCGTCGGTCTCGGGAGCGCTTTCGGCGGGCGCCTCGGCGACCTCCGGGGCGGGCTCGGCCGCGCCGTAGGAGTACCCGCCCGCGCCGGCGGTTTCGTTCTTGGGGCGGCCGAAGATGCTGTTGATGACGTCGGACATGTTTTCCCTTTCCGGGAGCGACGACTACCTGTGGGGACAGCAGACGGGCGACATGTTAGGGGACGGCCCGTGACGTGCGTCACGGGCCCCCGTCTTCGAGACTCGCTTGTGTCCCAACAGATATCCGGCCGATCACGGTCCGTCAGACCGCGTTCGGCGGTCGGTGATCACGCGGCGGGAGGTACGTCCTGGAATTGTCTTCTTTTTGGCGCTTGACTATTCTGCGGTCATTTCCGGAAAAGGACGGCCGGAACGCTGGACCCGAGGGCCTGGTACCCCGCCGGGTTGAGGTGCAGGTGGTCGCCGACGTCGTAGGCGGGCAGCAGCTGGGCCGGCTTCGCCGGGTCGCGGGCCACCTTGTCGAAGTCCAGCAGCGCGTCGAAGTGGCCCGGCTGGCGGATCCACGCGTTGACGCGCTGACGTGCTTCTTCCCGGGCCGGGTCGTCGTAGCCGGTGTTGCCGCCGAACGGCGTGATCGTCGCGCCGTACACCTGGATGTCCTGGGCGTGGGCGCGGACGAGGATCTGGTCGTAGGCGTCGATCAGCTGCGCCGCCACGTCGGCGGCGGCCTCCGGGGTGGCCGTGCCGATGTCGTTGACGCCCTCGAACACGATGGCCCAGGAAACCCCGCTGGTGGACAGCAGATCGCGGTCCAGGCGGGCCAGCACGTTCGGGCCGAGGCCGTCCTGCAGGACGCGGTTGCCGCCCGCCGCCTGGTTCACCACGGACACCCCGTGCAGGCGCGCGGCGAGCACGTTCGGCCAGCGGTCGTTGCCGTTGGTCGTCGAGCCGCGGCCGTCGGAGATCGAGTCGCCGATCACCGCCACCGCGGACGCCGGGGACAGCACCTCGATGCCGCTGAGGAAGTACCAGTGGTCGACCGGGGTCGCGCCCGGCAGTTCGAGGTCGGAGACGTGGTTGCCGGCCAGGAGGTACGACGTCGTGCGCGAGCCCGGGTGCGAGGTGATCGACGTCGAGGCCTGGCCGTGCGCCAGGTACGCCGTCACCGCGATGTTCTCCAGCGACCGCACCGGGAACGGCAGCGGGTCCGACACGACCTGCGCGCCCTGCGGCACCGTGGTCGACGGCTTGCCGTGGAAGGTCACCGGGAGGACGCTGCCCGGCACCACGGAGGAGACGCCCGCCGCGCCGGCGACCGGGCGCGCCACCGTCACCGCGGTCAGCGGCAGCGGCGCGCCGCCGAAGGCGTTGGAGAACCGCAGCCGGATCCGCGGGCCGCCCACCGTCACCTGCGCCGTCTCGCGCAGCGATGCGTTGTCGAGCACGCGATCGGTGCCGGTGAAGGGCGCCGGCGGCAGGTTTCCCGGCTCGGTCAGCTGGGGCATCGACGTCCACGTCGCCACCCAGCCCGACGGGGCGGGGCGGCCGGAAGCGCCGACGAAGAGCACGGTGAGCACGGCCAGGCAGAAGATCACCAAAGGACGTTTCACAACGAGAACTCCGGGGTCAGGACCCGGTCCGCGCCGACGACGCGGCGTGCCCCGGTCAGCGTGCAGTGCAGGGTCGTGACGATCTGTTCGCTCGACGTGCCCACCCGCAGCTCGACGTCGCCGGGGTCGACCTGCCGCTGCCGCGCGCGGCCGGTGTAGGACGTCAGGTCGGCGTGCAGGGCGATCTCCAGGACGCAGGTTTCGCCCGGCGGCAGGGAAACCCGGCGGGCCGCGATGAGCTGGCGCTCCGGCCGGGCCACCTCGGCCACCGGGTCGTGCAGGTAGACCTGGACGACTTCGGACGCCTCGCGCCCGTGGTCGTTGCGCAGCGTCACCCGGACCCGGCAGACGCCGTCGGTCGGCCACAGCGAGCCCGTCGCGCTGACGTCGAGCCAGGTCACCGGCCGGTAGGACAGCCCGTGCCCGAACGGGAACAGCGGCGAAGGATCCACTGTGGACACCTCGCTGCGCCGGCCGAGCGGCGCGGCCAGGTAGGTCGAGGGCTGGCTCGCCCCGGCCGCCGGGAAGCTGACCGGCAGCCGGCCGGCCGGGTCGAGCCGGCCGCTGAGGACGTCGGCCAGCGCGCCCGCGCCTTCTTCGCCGGGGTAGAAACCGCAGACGACCGCGGCCAGCCGCGGCAGCTGGCGGGACAGTTCGTACGGCCGTCCCGAGAGCAGCACGACGACCACCGGCTTGCCCGTGTCCAGCAGCGCGTCCAGGAGTTCCTCCTGACGGCCCGGCAGCCGCAGGTCGGCCGCGTCGCAGCCTTCGCCGGACGTCCCGCCGCCGAACAGCCCGGCCCGGTCGCCCAGCACGGCCACACACACCGACGCGTCCTCGCACGCGGCCACGGCCTGCGCGATCCCGTCGTCGTCGCCACCGGTGACCGGGCAGCCCAGCGCGTAGGTCACGTCGTAGGTGGAGCTCAGCGCCTCGAGCACGGTCGGCACCGAGACGCCGAACGGCACGTCGGGGTGGTGGACGCCGACGTGCAGCGGGAACGAGTAGCAGCCGAGCATCGCGCCCGGGGTGTCCGCGCGCGGCCCGACCACGGCGACGCGGGTGCCGGGGGAGAGCGGAAGCGTGCCGTCGTTGTGCAGCAGCACGATGGACCGCTCGGCGACCTCGCGGGCCAGCGCCCGCGATTCGGCGTCGTCGAGGTCGATCTCCTCGGGGACCTCGGGTGCCCAGTCCGCGTCGAGCAGGCCGAGCTCGCACTTCTGGCGCAGCACGCGTTCGAGGGCGCGGTCGACGGCGGCGACATCGACCGCGCCCCCTTCCACCGCGGCGAGCAGCGGCTCGCCGTAGCAGTCCATGGTCGGCAGCTCGACGTCGATGCCCGCGGTGAGCGCCTGCCGGGCGGCGTCGGCGCGGTCGGCCGCGACACCGTGCAGGCGGTGCAGGAACGCCACCGAGAAGTAGTCGGCGACCACCGTGCCGTCGAAGCCGTAGGTGTCCCGCAGCAGCTCGGTCAGCAGGGCCGGGTCGGCGGCCCCCGGAACGCCGTCGACGTCGGTGTAGGTGTTCATCACCGACCGGGCGCCGGCCCGCAGGGCCTGTTCGAACGGCGGGAGCAGGACGTCGGCGATTTCGCGCGGGCCGGCCGAGACCGGGGCCAGGTTGCGCCCGGCGCGTGAGGCGGAGTACCCGACGAAGTGCTTCAGCGTGGCGACGATGCCGGCCGATTCGAGCCCGGCGACGTACGCGCTGCCGATCGTCCCGACCAGGTAGGGGTCCTCGCCGATGGTCTCCTCGACCCGGCCCCAGCGCAGGTCGCGCGCCACGTCGAGGACCGGTGCGAGGCCCTGGTGCACCCCGATCTCCCGCATGGTCCGCCCGATCTTCTCCGCCATCCGGCGGATCAGGTCCGGGTCGAAGGTCGCGCCCCACGACAGCGGGGCGGGGAAGATGGTCGCCTGCCACGCGGCCAGCCCGGTCAGGCATTCTTCGTGCACCACCGCGGGAATCCCGAACCGGCTGCTGGTGACGATCTGCCGCTGGGTGCGCGCGAGGCTGTGCGCGCCGATCACCGGGTCGACCGGCCGGGTGCCGAACGCGCGGGTCAGCTGCCCGATGCCGTGCCGGACCAGGTCGTCGAGGTCCACCGCCGCGTCGACGAAGTCGTGCTGGTGCGGCGCCATTTCGCCGCCGGAGTCGATGCCGACCCAGACCCCGTAGAGCTGGGCGAGCTTCTCGCGCAGGGTCATCCGGGCCATCAGGGCGCGGACGCGCTCGCCCGGGTCGGCCGCGGGGTCGCGCCACGGCTCTCCGGCCGTGGTGGGCTGCGTGGTCAAGGCTGGTCCGCCCTTCGTCTGGGGAGGAGTGAGGAGGGGGAGGTTCAGGGGAGGGCGCGGGTGGAGTGCCGCACCACCAGGCCGGTGTCGAGCGTGACGTGGGTCCGCTCGACCTCGTCGCCGTTGATCAGCGCGATGAGCATCCGGATGGCCCGGTGCCCCATCTCGCGGATCGGCTGGTCCACTGTGGTCAGTGGCGGGCTGCAGAGCGCCGACTCGGGCACGTTGTCGAAGCCCACCACGGAAAGGTCGTCGGGCACGGCGAGCCCGAGCTCGCGGGCCGCGCCCACGGTCGCGATGGCGGAGATGTCGTTCGCGGCGAACACCGCGGTCGGCCGGTCCGGGCCGGTCAGCAGGGCGTGCGCCGAGGCCGCGGAGACCTCCGGGTCGTAGGCGCCGATCCGGATCAGGTCCTCGTCGGGCGCGATGCCCGCCGCCGTCAGAGCCCGCAGGTACCCGGTCTTCCGCAGTTCGGCCGACTGCAGGTCGGGCCGGCCGGCGAGGAACGCGATCCGCCGGTGGCCCAGGTCGAGCAGGTGCTCGGTGGCCAGCTGGGCGCCGCGCAGGTTGTCCGAGTCGATGGTCGGCAGGTGCGACGGCCCGGTGTGCGGGTCGACGGCGACGACCGGCGTGCCCGGCACCGCTTCCAGCGAGACGGCGGGGGTGACCAGCACGGCGCCGTCGACGAGGGTGCCGCTCAGCCGGGAGAGGTAGCGCTTCTCCCAGCCCACCGGGTCTCCGGTGCGGCCGCCCGCGGAGTAGACGACGAGTTCGAAGCCGCTGCCGCGGATGGCGTCCGCGGCTCCCTTGAGCAGCTCGGTCGAGAACGGTTCGAGGTCGGCGACCAGGATGCCGATGACGTTCGTCCGGTGGTTTCTCAGGCTCTGCGCCACCAGGCTCGCTTCGTAACCGAGCTCTTCGATCACGGCGCGGACTCGCGCGAGCGTCGCGGCGGAGACGCCGTAGCGCTCGTTGATCACCTTCGAAACCGTGGCCACCGAGACGCCGGCCCGGGCGGCGACGTCACGGATGGTCACCCTGGAACTGGGCTGCATCGGCTCAGACTAGCCATAGAAAACGTTATCGACAACGATTGACACGGCATTTGTCCCGGGAGCAGACTCTTCGCCAACCCGGGCGCGGAAGCCGCCCCGTCCAACTCGGCCGAAGCTGTCAGGAGTGGACCCACGATGTTTGTGAAACGCCGGATCACCGTTCTCGCCGCCCTGGCGGCCATTGCCCCGCTGGCGCTGTCCGCGTGCAGCGGGGGGAGCGAAACCCCCGCTCAGCCGAGCGGCCCGGTCACCTTGACCTGGTGGCACAACGGCACCACCGACCCGATCAAGTCGGTCTGGGCCCAGGTGGTCGCCGACTACCAGAAGGCGCACCCCGAAGTCACGATCAAGGCCCAGCCGCTGCAGAACGAGGACTTCAACACGAAGGTCCCGCTCGCCCTGCAGTCGGCCGAGCCGCCGGACATCTACCAGTCCTGGGGCGCGGGCGACCTGGCCGGGCAGATCACCTCGGGCAAGGTCGCCGACATCACCGAAGACACGAAGTCGTGGATCGAGCAGGCCACCGGCAAGTTCGGCGAGAAGTGGCAGGTCGACGGCAAGCAGTACGGCGTGCCGTTCACGCAGCACTTCGTCGGCTTCTGGTACCGCAAGGACCTGTTCCAGCAGGCGGGGATCACCACCCCGCCGAAGACCATGGACGAGCTGAACGCCGCCGTCACGGCGTTGAAGGCCAAGAACATCGCGCCGATCTCGGTCGGCGGCAAGGACCGCTGGCCGGATGCCTTCTACTTCAACTACTTCGCCATCCGCGAATGCTCGACCGCGGTGCTCCAGCAGTCGGTGAAGGCGGTCAAGCTTGAGGACCCGTGCTGGACGAAGGCCGGGCAGGACCTCAAGAACTTCCTGGCCACCGAACCGTTCCAGACCGGGTTCGCCGGCACACCCGCCCAGCAGGGCGCGGGCAGCTCCGCCGGCCTGGTCGCCAACGGCAAGGCCGCGATGGAACTGCAGGGCGACTGGGAGCCCGGCACGATGTCGTCGCTGACCGAGGACAAGGACCTGGACTCGAAGATCGGCTGGTTCCCGTTCCCGACCGTGGCGGGCGGCCAGGGCGACCCGGCGGCCGCGCTCGGCGGCGGTGACGGATACGCCTGCACCACCCGGGCCGCCAAGGCGTGCACGGCCTTCCTGCAGTACCTGGTCAGTGAGCCGGTGCAGACCGAGCTCGCCGCGAAGGGGACCGGCCTGCCCGTGAACGCCGCGGCCGCGAAGTCGCTGAAGACCGACGTGCTCCGGCAGGTCAACGACTACGGCACGAAGGCGCCGTACGTGCAGATGTACTTCGACCGGGCCTTCCCGACGGCGGTCGGCGCCGCGCTGAACGACGCGGTGGCCAACATGTTCGCCGGCCAGGGCACCCCCGAAGGCATCGTGACCGCCGTCAACCAGGCCGCGGCGGGCAACAAGTGACCACGGCGACGACCCCGGCGCGGGCGGCGGGGGGGGCGCCCCCGCCGCCCGGGGGGGGGTGGCCCAGCTCCCCCCCAGCCCGGGCCCGCCCGCCACGCCCAACGCCCCGGACGCCGCCGCGGCCGGGTCCCCGG
>NZ_JBSGBK010000100.1:0-30378 GCF_053601215.1 Amycolatopsis sp. NPDC004772 | reverse complement strand
CCTCGCCCGCGTCGTGTTCAACCTCCTACGAACCGACACCACACCCCTCACAGCCACGCTCCCCGCAGCGGCTTGACATAGGAGCAACCCATGACGGCATCGGTCACCTCACCCGACGGGACGGTCATCGGCTACGAAACCCTCGGCGACGGCCCACCGATGGTCCTCGTCCACGGCACCGGTGCCGACCACACCCGCTGGGCCGCCGTCCGGGATCGGCTCGCCCAGCGCTATCGCCTCCACCTCGTCGACCGGCGCGGGCGGGGCCTCAGCCGAGCCGAAGCCGGCGACTACGACATCCGGCGCGAAGGCGAAGACATCGCCGCCGTGGCCGAAGCCGCCGGGGGCGATGTCTATCTCCTTGCGCACTCCTACGGTGCCCTCTGCGCCCTGGAAGCCGTGCGGATCACCGAAGCCGTCAGCCGCCTGGTCGCCTACGAACCGCCTCAGCCGGAGCCCGGCGGGTCGGTTGTCGGGCCCGAGGCGCGGCGCCGGATGCGGGCCGCCGACGATCCCGAGCAGATCCTCGAAATCTTCCTTCAGGAGGCGCTCCGGGTGGACGTCGAGGCCATGCGCCGCACCCCCGTCTGGGGTTCGCGGGTGGCTGCCGCGCACACGATCCCCCGGGAACTGGACGTCGTCGAAAACATGGTCTTCGATGCGCGGCTCAGTGAGATCGCCATTCCCGTCCGGCTGTTCGCCGGCTTCGTCGACGCACCGGCCCCAGACCGCGGCCGGGCCGGTGACCGTCTCGGCCAGCCGCGTCTTGCCGATGCCGGCCGGCCCGCCGACGAGCACCAGCGCGCCGGTGCCGCCGTCCGCCGCCGCGAGCCACGTGCGCAGGTCGGCCACGGCACCGGCGCGCCCGACGAAAGGTTCGCTGCGCGTCACCCGAGCAGTATCCCCTCCGTGCCCGGTTTGCGCGGTGGCCTCCGTACTGGCACTGATGTCCGGACGGCGCTCGCGGCCGAAAGTGACTCCCAACGCGGTGACCAGCGAAAAGGAGCACCTCATGCACGCGACCATCCACCAGTACCGGAGTCCGCTGGGGACGCACGACCTGGCCGAGGGCGCCCTCGGCGCCGCCACGCTCACCCAGCTCGGCGGCCCGGCCGGCGCCGTCGTCACCTTCTGGCCCGACGCCGCGGCGGCGGGCGAGGCCGCGGCCCGGCGGCCCGCCGGGACCACCTGGCTCGACACCGGCGTCTACCGGGTCACCGACGCGCAATGGGCGTCGGACGCGGCCTCCTACGCCCAGCTCACCTGGTTCGACGGGCCGCGGGGCGCCGAGCAGTCGGCCGCCGAGCTGCGCGCGGGCCGCGAGCGCATCTGGCCCGCCGTGCGGGATCTCGAAGGCGTCGGCGCGAGCTACACCCTCATCGCCGAAGACCGGTCCCTGGTCGTCGTGGGGTTCGGCGCCTCCGTGGCGACGATCGAAGCCGTCCAGGAGGCGATCATGGCCACCGAACTGCTGGTCGGCGAAGACCCGGCGTTGCTGCCCGGCCCGGACCGGGTCGACCTGCACCGCGTGCGGCACGCGGCCCTGCCGGCCCCGGCGGGTGCGCGATGAGCCCGCACACCGCGCCCGCGCTGCGCGCCGGGACCTGGACCGTCCGCAGTGGACGGACGACGGCGGCCTTCGAGGTCCGCAACTTCGGCTTCAACCGGGTGCACGGCACGATCCCGGTTCGCACCGGCCGCGTCGAGGTGCGCGACGGCGCCGTGACCGCGGTCCACGCCGAGCTGGATTTGGGTGCGCTCGACACGCGGAACGAGCGTCGTGACCTCGACCTGCGCAAGCCGAACCTGCTCGACAGCGCCGCTCAGCCGGAAATGACGTTCACGGCCACCGGCGTCCGCAGGCAGGAGAGCGGCTGGGAAGTGACCGGCGAGCTGCGGCTGCGCGGGACGTCGTGCCCGCTGACGCTGGCCGTCGAGCCGGTCACCGCCACCCGCGTCCGCGCCACCGGGACGCTGGACCGGGCCCCGCTCGGCCTGCGGGTGCCGCGCGCGGTGATCGGCCGGTACGTCCGGATCGACGTCGAGGCGGAGCTCGAACCGCCTAGCTGAAGTCCTTCGGGAGCAGGGTGGTCGCCGCGTCCGGCGCGGCGACCGCCTTCGGCCGCCGGTCGCGGAAGATCCAGCCGCCGACGATGCCGCCGAGGAACCCGAACAGGTGACCCTGCCAGCTGACCCCCTCGTCGGTGGGCAGCAGGGAGACGAACGTGTAGGCGAAGCACAACGCCATCACGAGCCCGATCACGATGTCGATCGGGTGCCGGTCGAACAGCCCGCGCACGATGATGTAGCCGAAGTAGCCGAACAGCAGGCCGCTGGCGCCGACCGTGACCGTGTGCGACGGCGTGATGAACCAGACGCCCAGCCCGCTGGCGACGATGATCAGCACGCTCACGCCGAGCCACTTCTTCACCCCGCGGTAGGCGGCGAGGAACCCGAACACGAACAGCGGCCCCGAGTTGGCCTCGATGTGCATCCAGCTGGCGTGCATGAACGGCGAGGTCAGGATGTCCGGCAGCGACCCCGGGTCCCGCGGCTCGATGCCGAACTCGCGGCTCAGGTCGTAGCCTTCGACGGCGTTGACGATCTGCACGAGCCACATGACCGCCAGCAGGGCGACCATCGCCCACAGCGCCTTCTTGGCCTCGGCGATCATCAGTTCGGCGTCGCTGCGGGCCGGTTCCTCGCTCATTTCGTGTCCCCCCTGCTCGGTTCGCGCGCCCGAGAATAGCCGCCGCGGGGCCCCACCGGCGGCGTTCCGGACCCAGCCGTGACCTGGCAGGGTGGTGACCATGACGTCAAACCGGCCGGAGATGGTCTTCCGCGGCCGCCGCATGCCCGGCGACCGGGCGTTGGTCATGGCCATCGTCAACCGGACCCCCGACTCGTTCTACGACAAGGGAGCAACCTTCGCCGACACGGCGGCCATCGAAGCGGTGGACCGAGCGGTGGCGGCGGGCGCCGACATCGTCGACATCGGCGGCGTCAAGGCGGGCGAGGGCCCGGAGGTCGACGTCGACGAGGAGAGCCGGAGGGTGGTCCCGTTCGTGGCCGAGGTCCACCGCCGCCACCCGGAGCTGGTGATCAGCGTCGACACGTGGCGCCACGAGGTAGGACGCCAGGTCTGCGAAGCGGGCGCGCACCTGCTCAACGACACATGGGCGGGCGCCGACCCCAAGCTGGTCGAAGTGGCCGCGGAGTTCGGAGCGGGCTACGTGTGTTCGCACGTCGGGGGCATGCCGGTCCGCACGGACCCGTACCCGAGGCCCACCGCAGAGCGCCCGTTTTGGCCGAGTTACGAGGACGTCGTCGCAGACGTGATCGCCGAACTGACAACGGCGGCCGCACGAACGGTGGCGGCGGGGGTGCCGCGCGAAGGGGTGCTGGTGGACCCGACGTTCGACTTCGGCAAGAGCACCCGCCACGGCCTGGAGCTGCTCAGGAACTTCAACCGCCTGGTAGAGACGGGCTGGCCGGTGTTGGTGGCCCTGTCGAACAAGGACCTGATCGGCGAGACCCTGGACGTACAAGCCCACGACCGCTTGGCCGGAACCCTGGCGGCAACGGCAATAGCGGCAAAGGCGGGGGCGGCGGTGTTCCGCGCACACAATGTAAGAGAGACGCGGCAGGCAGTGGAGGCGGTAGCGGCATTCGCTTGATGCAAAAGAAAGAGCTGGGTGGTCATCCCGTCGCCTGAGGCCGTCAAAATCACTTTGAGCCGGGCCCGCAACCCACAGCGCGGGGCTGGGTGACGGCGTGGGCTTGCGGGCCCGGCTCAAAGTGATAGGCCTCGTTCAGGCGACGGGATGACCACCCCGCGGCCCACCTCCCCAACGCTGGCCAGCAGCGCGAGGGGGGTGGTCATCCCGGAGCCTGCCTGTCCGGCGAGGACGCTTTTTGTCTTTCTGCCGCGGCAGAAAGGCTCTGCCGCGGCTGGGGCGGGTCCGACCTCCCCCGCCCCTCCGGTGGGATTCTCAGTCGTCGCCCGGGTGTGTCAAGGCGGGAAAGCGTGCCTTGACACACCCGGTCGCCGACTGAAGGGATAGCTGGGATGAGGGGCGGGGGAGGTCTGGTGACGTCGCTGGTTTCCTTGCGCTCCCGGCCGGCGGTTCGCGCGTGGCGATGCCGTGGCCGGCTTGCGCCTCCGGCCGCCGGTATGCGGGAGGCGATGCCGTGGTCGGCTTGCGCTCCCGGCCGCCGGCTCGGGTCTCGCCTGTGGACAACACCCGCACCGGCGCCCGAATCTGTCGGTGCCCTCCGCTAGCGTGGAAATCGGGGGCTGCTCAGGCACCCCTACCGGCCGAGCCGCCAGAGCGATGTCACCTCCGCGGCTCGCGCCCGGTGCAGCGGGTCGGCCAAATCGACCGCGCGCGGGTGCCGGGGCGCCGCCTCCGTCCGGCCCACCACCCGCAGCCCCGCCGCCGTGATCCAGGCCAGCAGCTCTGCCCGCGTTCGCAGCCCCAGGTGCTCCGCCAGATCCGACAGCACCAGCCATGCCTCGCCGTCCGGGGTCAGGTGGCGGCGTGCTCGGTCGAGGAAGCCGCGCAGCATTCGGCTGCCCGGGTCGTACACCGCGTGGTCCAGTTCCGTGCGGGGCCGGCCCGGGAGCCAGGGCGGGTTGGCCACCACGAGCGGGGCCCGGCCCGGTGGGAACAGGTCCGCCTTCACCACCTCGGTGCGGTCGCCGAACCCCAGCCGGTCCAGGTTCGATGTCGCGCACGCGACGGCTCGGGGCGAAGTGTCCGTTGCGACCACTCGATCCACCCCACGGTGGGCCAGCACGGCCGCGAGCACGCCCGTTCCGGTGCCGATGTCGAACGCCCGCTCCGTTCCCGGCAACGGCGCTTCCGCCACCAGGTCGACGTACTCCTGCCGGATCGGTGCGAACACGCCGTAGTGCGGATGGATCCGCGCGCCCAGTGCCGCGATGAAAACGCCGGTGGCGCGCCACTCCGCCGCCCCGAGGACGCCGAGGAGCTCCCGCAACGGCACCGCGGCCGCGACCTCCGACGGGCCGTAGACCGCGGTGCACGCGGCCCGGACGTCCGGTGCCCGGCGCAGCGGGATCACGTGGCCGGGATCGAGGGGGATGTACAGCAGCGACAGCAGCCGCGCCCGGCGGGCGCGGTCCGCGCGGTACCGGGCGTAGTCGTCCGGTGGAGGCGGTGGGATGCGGCGGTTCACGGCCGCGAGCAGGCGCCTCGCGGCCGGGTAGTCGCCGTGCCAGAGCAGGGCGGTGCCGTCGGACATCGTGCGGAGGGCGGCGTCGGCGGACAGGCCGTCGCCGGCCGCGATCGCGGTCCGGGAAGGCGGGGCAAAGAGCCGGCGATCGGGTTCGCCGGGCAGGACTAGGTGAGCCACGAGAAGGGTTTTCCGTTCTTGCTGCGGGCACGGCGAAGCACCCGCGAGAGGTGCGGGGTGTGCGGACGACCGGAGCGGGAACTAGCTCAGGACAGCAGCATGAACGGGATTCGTCACCCCCCGACCCTAGCTGCGGGCCCCGGACCATGCGTACAAAGGACGGAAGAGGTGATGCCGGATGGTGTTGCGGCACGGGAAGCGGCGCCGGTGGGCGGTCGTCGCCGCCGTGGCTGCCGTGCTCGTTTCCGCTCCTTCGGTCGTGGCCGCTCTCGCTCCGGCCGGTGCGGCCGGCGATCCCGAGCAGCTGCGGGCGCTCGTGCTCGGTTCCGCCGGGAAGCCGTACCAGGGCTACGCCGAAAGCGCCGGCTCGCTCGCCCTTCCGGAGCTGCCGAACCTCGCCGCCGTCACCGCGCTCTTCTCGATGCGGACGCCGATGCGGGCCTGGTACGCCGGGCCCGACCGCTACCGGGTCGACATCCTCGGGACCGCCGGTGAGCACGACGTCTACCGGTTGCCCGATGGCGAATACACCTGGGACTACGGCGACAACACGCTGACCGAGCTGATCGGCGAGCCCGACCTGCGGCTACCGCGGGCCGGGGACCTGCTGCCGCCCGAGCTCGCGCGGCGGATCCTTCGCGCGGCGAAGGGCGATCCGGTGAGCGCGCTGCCCGGGCGGAACGTCGCCGGCGTCGCCGCGTCCGGCCTGCGGCTGGTGCCCGCCGATCCCGACACCACCATCGGCCGCGTCGACGTCTGGGCGGACCCGGTCACCGGGGTGGCGGTGCGGGTCGAAGTGACCGCGCGTGGGCAGGAGGCGCCGATCCTGGTGACCGAATTCCAGCAGCTCGAACAGACGACGCCGGTCGTCGAGGCGCCGCGGCCCGCCCTCGGGTCCGGCTTCAACGTGGTGAGCGCTCCGGACGTCGCCGACACGCTCGGCGCGTTCAGCCAGGTCACGCTGCCGACCTCGCTGGCCGGGCGTCCGCTGCTGTCGTCGAACTTCGGGGGCGTGCAGGGCGCCGCCCTCTACGGGCGCGGGCTGGCCGCCTTCGCCGTGATCGCGGTGCCGCGGACCGTGGCCAACGCGGCGGGCGACGCCGCCGGGAAGGCCGGTGCGGTGCAGGTGAAACTCGCCGCCGGGAGCGTCGTGCAGCTGTCGATCACGCCGCTGTCGCTGGGCATCGTGCGGTCGTCGGTCTCCCGCCGCTCCTACCTGCTGGCCGGGACGGTGACACCGGACGTCCTGAAGTCCGTCGCCGACGAGCTGTCCCGGCTGCGCCGGAGCGGCCCGTGATCGTCACGCACGCGCTGACCAAGCGCTACGGCCGCACGGTGGCCGTCGACGCGGTCGACCTCGAAGTCCGCGAAGGCGACCGCTACGGCTTCCTGGGCCCCAACGGCTCGGGCAAGACCACCACCGTCCGGATGCTGCTCGGCCTCGTCTACGCGACCGCCGGGGAGATCGAGGTGCTCGGCAAACCGGTGCCGAAGCGGGTTGCCGAGGTGTTGCCGGACGTCGGCGCGCTCGTCGAGGGCCCGGCCGCGTACCCGCACCTGTCCGGGCGCCGGAACCTCGCGCTGCTCGACGCCGCCGGGCGCGGGGGCGGGCGGCGCACCCGGCGCCGTCGCATCGACGACGCCCTCGAGCAGGTCGGGCTGGGCGGGGTCGACCAGCGGCCGGTGAAGGCGTACTCGCTCGGCATGCGGCAACGCCTCGGGCTCGCCGGCGCCCTGCTGCGCAAGCCGCGGCTGCTGATCCTCGACGAGCCGACCAACGGGCTCGACCCCCAGGGCATCAAGGAGATCCGCGAGCTGCTGGTCGAGCTGAACGCGGGCGGCACCACGGTGTTCCTCTCCAGCCACCTGCTGGCCGAGGTGGAGCAGCTGTGCACGCGCGTCGGCGTCGTCGACCGCGGCCGGCTCGTGCTGGAGGACGACCTCGCGACGCTGCGCGCGGCCACCGGCCGGATCCTGGTCGGCACCCCGGACCCGGCCGAGGCCGCCGCGGTCCTCGACGGGCAGCTCGAAGCCCGCGACGGCGACCGGCTGGTCATCCGGCACGGCGATCCGGCGGCGCTGAACGCGATGCTCGTCGAAGCGGGGGTGCGCGTGACGTCGATCCACGCCGAACAACGGACCCTCGAGCAGGTCGTCCTCGACGTGACGGGGCCGGGCTCGGACCGGTTCGGAGCGGCGGAATGATCGGCGTCGAACTGCGGAAGCTCGCGCTGCGGCCGCGGGTTTGGTTCAGCGTGCTGCTGCTGTGCTTGCTGCCCGCGATCGTCGGCGTCTTCCTGGCGACGGCGGACTTCGCGCCGCCGCCGGGGCAGGGCGGGGCGTTCCTCTCGGCGGTGGTCAACGACGGCGCGCTGTACCCGGCCGCCGCGCTCGCGCTGGTGCTGCCGCTGTTCCTGCCGATCGCGGTCGCCGTCACCGCGGGCGACGCGATCGCCGGCGAAGCGGCCACCGGCACCCTGCGTTACCTGCTGGTGCGCCCGGTCGGCCGGACCCGGTTGCTGGGCGCCAAGATGGTCGCGCTCGCGGTGTACGTGACCGCGGCGATCGTCATCGTCGTGCTGACGTCGCTGGTGCTCGGGGTGATCCTGTTCGGCACCGGCGGCACCCCCGGCGTCGCCGGACCGGGCGGGCAGCCGACCGGCGTGACGTCGCTGTCGGGGCAGTCGCTCAGCTCGTCCGCGCTGGGGCTGCGGCTGCTGGGCGCGGTGTCCTACATCGTCGTGTCGATGCTCGGGTTCGCGGCGATCACGGTGTTCCTCTCGACGGTGTCCGACTCGGCGCTGGGGGCCGCGCTGGGCGGGCTGGCCGTGCTGATCACGAGCTCGGTGCTGGAAACACTGGACGCGGCGGCGGCCGTGAAGCCCTACCTGCCGACGCACTACTGGCTGTCCTGGATCGACTTCTTCCGCGATCCGGTGCTGTGGCGCAACATCGATCACGGGCTGCTGCTGCAGGCCGGCTACATCGTGGTGTTCTTCGGGGCCGCGTGGGCGAACTTCGCGACGAAGGACGTCACGAGCTGAGGCACTCGGCCGGCGCTTCGAGCGGGGTGGTGCCGAGGGCCTGCAGCACGATCTCGGTGACGGCGGCGTCGGTCGGCAGGTCGCCGTGGCCGGCCGGGTTGCCGGGGCAGACCTGCTGGAGCGAGACGTTGACGGCGCCGTCGAGCCGGGCCGAGTCCGGCGGGGTCACCGTCTCGTCGTGGTCGGTCCAGAGCGACAGCCACGGCAGGCCCGGCGGGAGCGGCTGCTTGGCCAGCTCCTGGAGGAGGCTGCTGCCCGGCGCCAGCTGGACGCACGCGGTGGGACAGCCGCCCGGGACCAGCGCGCCGCCCGCCGTGGCGAGGCCGGTGCCGTGCATCGGCGCGCCGAGCGTGACGACCCGGCGGGCCTGGTGGTCGCCGTTCTCCCGGCCGACCCACAGCCGGGCCACGATCCCGCCGGCGGAGTAGCCGACGACGTCGACCGAAGGCGCGCCTTGTTCGTAGGCCTTCTCGACGGCTTCGGCGAGGACGGCGGCCTGTTCGACGAGGTCGCCGGTGCCGTCGCCGGCCAGGGTGAGCACCTCGGCGGACCGGCCGGTGGCCTGCCGGATCCGCTCGGCGAGGGTCTCCAGGGCACCCCGGCCGCCGCCGTAGCCGGGGACGAGGAGAACCGGGCCGGGCTTGTTCTGGTCCGGCGACCCGGCTTCGGGCGCGGCTTTGGCACCGGAGGTCACGAGGACGGTGGCGACGACCACGGCCACCACCGCGACGGCGACGCTGGTCAGCATCAGCCGCCGCCGCGGGCTGAGCCCGCTCCACCACGCCGTGATCCGCACCCTTCCATGATGACCCGGCGGCCGCGGGACCGCCGTGATCGGAGGCGGAACTCACGTGACCGAAGCCGGAACTCGCGTGACGGAAACCGGAACTCGCGTGACGGAAACCGGAACTCGTGTGATCGGAGGCGGGACTCGCGTGATCGGGGCCGTTACCGCGCGTGCTTGGCGTTGAAGCGGGCCTTCTTCTGGCGGTTTCCGCACGTGTTCATGTCACACCAGCGGCGGGTGCGGCTCTGGCTGGTGTCGAAGAAGGCGGCCCGGCAGGTCGGGGAGGCGCACAAGGCGAGCTTTCCGTCCCGCTCGCCGGAGACGATCGCGATCGCGTCGGCGGCGATCACGCTCAGGGCGTCTTCCACGCGGGACGGCGAGCCGAGCCGCCACTGCCGCGTTCCGTCGGAGGTCAGGACCGCCGCGGCGCGGCCCTCGATGCTGCAGTCGTTGAGGACCTGGACCGCCGGTGCCGGGAGGGGCTCCTGCACTGCGGCCGCGGTCGCGGTGGCGTGGATCGACTCGCGCAGTTCGCGGGCGCGCTCGAGCTGGGCGGCGGTGCAGGAGTCCACGGCGAGGCCCCACACCGCCAGCCAATCGAGGAGCCGCTGCGGTGTGGGAATGCGCTCGACGGCGTCGCCGCACCGCTCCGTCAACGTCGCCGTGAAGCTCGTCGCCAGCACGGTACCGAGGCGGAATTCAGGGAACGCGGCACGCATGGAACCAGCTTAGCCGGTTGCTGCCCGAACCGGCCTCGTGTTAGAACCGTCTTAGCCGGTTCACGACGCCAAGGAGGTCCCATGCCCCTGCTCACCAGCGACATCCACGCCTTCGAAGCCCGCGCCACCGACGCCGAACTCGACGACCTGCGCGCCCGGCTGGCCGCGGCCCGGCTGCCCGAGGCCGCCACCGGCCCGGGCCAGGGCGTCCCGCTCGCCGACCTCGTCGACGTCGTCGAGTACTGGCGCACCAAGTACGACTGGCGGGCGTTCGAAGCGCGCCTCGACCGGATCGGGCAGTTCCGCACGACCATCGACGGCCTCGGCATCCACTTCCTGCACCGCCGGTCCCCGCGGGCGGACGCCACGCCGCTGCTCATGACGCACGGCTGGCCGGGCAGCGTCGCCGAATTCGTCGACGTCGTCGACGAGCTGGCGGCCCCGGACGACGCCCGCGCGCCCGCGTTCCACGTCGTCGCTCCCTCGCTGCCCGGCTTCGGGTACAGCGACAAGCCGGCCACCACCGGGTGGGGCACCGAAAAGATCGCGGCCGCCTGGGTGGAGCTCATGGGCCGGCTCGGCTACCGCCGGTTCGCGGCCCACGGCGGCGACTGGGGCGGCAACATCACCACCGTGCTCGGCGGCCGGTTCCCGGACCACGTGCTGGGCATCCACTCGACGTTCGCCGAAGGACTCCCCGGGGCGGCCACCGACGGCCTGACGGCGGCCGAGCGCCGGTGGGCCGAGGAGACCCGCCACTTCTGGCGCCACCGCGCGGCGTACGCGAAGCAGCAGGCGACCCGGCCGCAGACGATCGGCTACTCGCTCGTCGACTCCCCGGTCGGGCTGCTCGCCTGGATCCTCGACAAGTTCGCCGAGTGGTCCGACACGGAGGACAGCCCGTTCGAGACGATCTCCCGCGACCGCATCCTCGACGACGTCACCCTGTACTGGCTGACCCGCAGCGGCGCCTCCGCGGCCCGGATCTACCACGAAAGCCACAACTCGCTGGATCCCGAGCTCCGGGTCGACGTCCCGGCGGCGATCACCATGTACCCCCGCGACATCGAGAAGTGCCCGCGGCCGTGGGCGCGGGAGCGGTACCGGCAGATCGTCCGGTGGCGGGAGCCCGGAGCCGGGGGACACTTCCCGTCACTGGAGGTGCCCGGGTACTTCGTCGAGGACCTGAGGGAAGGGCTCGCGGCCGTGCTGGCCGCTCAGCCGGCGCCGTAGCAGACGTAGCTGAAGGCGGCCGGGGAGTCCGGGAGCTCCGCCTGGGCGCAGGCCAGGGCTGCCGCCGGGGTCAGGCCGGAGGCCAGGTGGCGGTGGTGGCGGACCATCAGCGCGCGGCCGGCGTCGTCGGGGATCGGGAGGACCGTCGCGACCAGGCTCGTCGTGCCCAGCGCCAGCAGCGCGGAGGCCAGGCCCAGCAGCTCGTCGCCTGCGTGGATCGCCGAGCGGCCCGAATCGCAGCCCGACAGCACCACCTGACGCGGCGGGCGGGCCAGCCGTTCCAGGTCGTACACCGTCAGGGGACCGTCGGCGAGCTGCAACGCCGAGAACAGCGGGTTGTCCGTGCGGAACACCCCGTGCGCCGCGAGGTGGCCGAGCGCGGCGCCGTCGAGCGCGGCGAGCACCGGCTCGACCCGCGCACTGCGGCCGGTGAACCGCCGGGCACCGGGATAGCGGCGAGCCAGCGCGGCAGCCTCCGCGGCGGCGTGCGGCAGCCCGGGCCCGGCCACGACGACGTGCTCCCCGCCGTGCCTGCCGGACGCCGTCGCGGCGCGGTGCCACAGCGCCGCCGAGGGGGCCAGCGACACCGGCCGGCCCTGGCAACCCGGCAGGGCGGGCCAGGGGAGTTCGTGCAGCCGCCCGGTCGGGACGATCACCAGCGGGCCGTCGCCCAGCGGGAGCGGGGCGAGCAGCAGGTCGTCGAGACGGCGGGCCGTCCGCTCGGCGAGCCCGGCGGGGGAGCCGAGGCCGAACGCGGACCGGCGCAGGGCGAACCGCAGTTCGTCCAGGCGCTCCGCGGCATCGGCGGCCGGGCCCAGCTCGTACCGCCGCAGCCGGCCGCCGCCGAGGACGAGCGCCGTCAGCCGTCCGTCCAGTTCGAGGTACTCCACCAGGGTGGCCGGGCCGAGCGCCTCGGCGAGTTCCGCACGCGCCGGGATGCGAGTGTCCGAAGTGGACGTTCCGGAGGCGTGCCGGGCGCGGTCGCGGACCGCCTTTTCGAGCCGGGCCTGCCGGCGCAGCAGGGCCGGCGCCTGTTCGGGGCCGGCGGCGAGGTCGACGGCGGTCTGGCGCAGCGCGGCGAGGTCCGCGGCCAGTTCCTCGTCGTCCGGCGGCCGCGCGGGCCGCAGCCGCAGCGCGCCGGCGTGCCGCCGCTCCGCCCACCGCAGGACGGCCTCCGGGTGCCCCGCTTCGACGGCGAGCCGCAGGCCCAGGCCGGTCAGGTCGCTCGCGTGCCCCGACGCGTGGGCGCGCAGCTCGCTCGCGCCCAGCCCGGCGCGGAACCGGCCGATCACCCGGACCCCGGCGCGCACGGCGGCGTCCGCGCCCCGGCGGTCGCCGTGGACCAGCCGCAGCAACGCCGTCGCGTGCCAGGCGCGGGCCCGCAGCTCGGCCGGGCCGCCGCGCCCGGCCCGCCCGACGACCGTCAGCTCCGCCTCGGCGACGGCCGGACGGCCCAGTTCGAGGGCCAGCGACGCGACGATCAGCCGCGCGTCCAGGGCCGGGACCACCCAGCCGGCGTCGGTCAGCGCGGCCACCGTGCGCTGCCCGGACCGGAGCATCGCCGCCGTCCGGACCCCGCTGTCGCGCCGGGCCCGCAGCGCCAGGTACCCGCCGAGCGCGGCCCAGCCCGGCCGGTGCTGCCGGGCCGCGGACCGGCGCGCCAGGGAGGCTTCGCGCAACGCCGTTTCCGGGTCGCCGTCGAGCAGCGCGACCTTCGCGAGCAGCAAGCGGGCCTGGACGAGGTCGACGGCGTTGCGCCGGCGTTCGTACTCGGCGACAGCGGCCGTAGCGGCTTCGCGCGCTTCGGCGATCAGCCGGACGGAAAGCAGCGTCTCGGCGCGTTCGATCGGCAGCAGGCCCTGGTCGGTGCCGGCTTCTTCGTAGCGTGCGGCGGCTTCGTCGTAGGCGGCGAGCGCGGCGGGGACGTCGCCGCGGACGGTGGCGGCGAGCCCGCGGTTCTGCCACACCATCGCCGTCCGTCCGATGTGGCCGGTCGCGGCGAACCCGCCTTCGGCGCGGCGGAGGTCGTCCTCGGCGCCCCGCCAGTCGCCGAGCCGGGCCAGCACGATGCTGCGGTTGGTGCGGATGGTGGCTTCGATGAGGGCGTCGCCGCCCGCCGCGCGCAAGGTGTCGAGGGCGGCCGCGAACTCCGCGGCGGCGTCACCGAACCGGCTGATTTCGGTGAGCACGACGGCCCGCTGCATGCGCAGCCGCGCCGCCGCGGCCCCGGCGAGTTCCGGCATCGCGCGGTCCAGCTCGCGCAGGGCTTCGGTGGTGCGCCCGGTGAGCGTCAGCACGTACCCGAGCACCCCGCGGGTCTGGGCGGCCCGCTCGCGCAGCCCGGCCCCGCCGGCCAGCCGGACCGCGGTGCGCAGCCGGGTTTCGGCGTCGGTGAGCCGGCCGGTGGCCACCCCGGCGAGGCCGAGCGCGTGCTCGGCGACCACGGCGGCCTCGACGTGACCGTCGGCTTCCGCGAGCGCGGCCACGGCCAGCGCCCGCGCCTTGGCGGGCGAGGTGAAGGCCAGATCCGCCGCGGCGACGGCCTTGGCGAGGGCGCCGGTCACCGCTTGTGCCCGTTTCGTTGGGTGTGGACCGATCCGGCCAAAAGCAGGCCGCCCCCCGCACGGCGCGCAACCGTCGCCGCGAAGTCATCAGGCCGTGGCTGTGGTCGGATCGGTACCCATCGGCGCAGTATCTGATGGAGGAGTTCGTGGATCGGGTTGCCGACCCGTTCACCCATGACCGGTCCCGGAGGGGGACACATGACCCGATACCGCCATCGAGCCGGCGAGCTGCTGGTCCATGCCGACGATTGTGCCGCGATCCGCCCCGCCCTGGCAGGGTTCGGCTACCACCCGGCCGGAGCCGCCGGATCGCTGCGGCGCTTCACCGGCACCCGCCCGGTGCCCGAGGTGCTCGCCGCCCTCGACCGCATCATCTGGAACGACCTCCGCCCGAAATCGACCTTCCACGCGCTGGACCCCGAGCCGGCGGGCGACATCTCGCTGCGGGTGGGGGTGATCGACACGGGCATCGTGCTGCGCGACGGGGTTCCGCACGAGTTCCTCGGGAAGCGCGTGTGCTTCGATCCCGAGGACACGGCCCGCGTGGTGTACGACGAGCACGGTGACCCGGTCGGCGGGGCGGCGCACGGTTCGTTCGTCGCCGGGGTGCTGCTGAGGCAGGTGCCACCGGAGGTCGGCGTCCGGATGAAGGGCGCGATCGACGAGGAGAGCGGGGACGTCGAAGACCTGGCGGTCGCGAACGCCATCGACGCGCTGAACGCCGAGGGCATCACCCTGATCAACCTGTCCTTCTCGGGCGCGACCTGGGAGGACAAGCCGCCGAAGGCGATCGAGGACGCCTTGCGGCGCTTGCCGCAGCACGCGGTCGTGGTGGCGTCGGCCGGCAACCGCGGCACCCGGCAGCGGGTCTACCCGGCGGGCACCA
This sequence comes from Amycolatopsis sp. NPDC004772, assembly GCF_053601215.1. Taxonomy (NCBI): domain Bacteria; kingdom Bacillati; phylum Actinomycetota; class Actinomycetes; order Pseudonocardiales; family Pseudonocardiaceae; genus Amycolatopsis; species Amycolatopsis sp. NPDC004772. The sequence goes on along the minus strand of NZ_JBSGBK010000100.1, from coordinate 15,766 downwards.
GGTTGTCGGCCACCGTGGGCGGCCGGCCCGACGACAGCCACGTCAAGGTGGTCGCGGTCGGCTCCGTCGACACTTCGCACGATCCGGTCAAGCCGCCCGTCGCGGACTTCAGCAACTTCGGTCCGTGGATCTCCGCCTACGCCAACGGGGTCGACGTGACCGGGCCGTACTTCTGGCCGGCGTGCCCGGCGCAGCGGCAGGACGGGGAGCCGGACTTCAACGGCTACTCGGTGTGGAGCGGTACTTCGTTCTCGGCCGCCATCGTGACCGGGCAGATCGCGGCGAAGATGCACGCGACCGGGGCTCACGCGCGCGACGCGGCCGAACGCCTGCTGGACGACGCGGAGAAGATCTGCGTCTGGGACGTCAACGGCAAGCTCGAGCGGCCCTTCGTGCGGGGCGTGCCCGAACCGGGCGAGTGACCTAGAGGCTGGCCCAGCCGGTGGTGACCGTCGTGCCGTCCGCGGCGGTCACCGTCACCCGGGTCGCTCCGCGGGGCAGGCCCGTGGCCGTGAACCAGCCCTCTTCGCCGATCGGGCTCGTGAGCCGCTCTCCCGCCACCTCGATCAGCGCGTCTCCCGTCGCGCCCGTGATCAGGCCGCGCAGCGCCACGCGGCCGCCCGTGTACTCCACCTGCAGCTCCACCGACACCCGCGGGGACGAGAACGACAGCAGCCGGACGTCGTCGCCCGCGGCGCGAACCGCGCCCGCTTCCGCCAGGTCCGAGTCGAACGCGAGGTCCGCCAGCTCGGCGTCGAGGTCGCGGGTGGTCAGCGCCGCGCGGGCCTGGTGCAGCACGAAATCCGGCACCGGGTCCGCCTGGGCCGCGGCCGCGCGCAGGACGTCCATGAGGTCGTCGTCGGTGGTCATGTCCGGTCCTCCGTCCCGAGCCCGGCCTGGCCGGCCCGCTCACGCAGCCGCCCGAGGCAGCGTTGCCGGGTCGGGCCGATGCTGCCGACCGGGATGTCGAGGGCGTCCGCCACCTCCGCGTACGACGGCGGGGGCGTGGCCATGAGCACGCGCAGCAGCCGGCGGCACTGGTCCGACAGCTTGTCCAGCGCGCGCCAGAGCGCTGCGTCGCGTTCGTCGAGCAGGAGGGCCGCGTCGACGGCCGGGCCGGGGGCCGGCTCGCTCTGCCAGACCTGGTCGTCGGTGGGGCGCTCGCGGTCGGTGCGGCGGAGCTGGCGCAGGCACTCGTGCCGGGTGGTGGTGGCCAGCCAGCCGGGCAGCCGCTCCGGTTCCTTGATCCGGCCGAGGTTTTCGACGAGCTTCAGCCAGACCGTCTGGACGGCGTCGGCCGCGTCGGCGTCCCGGAGCCGGTGGGCGCGGGCGATCGACCAGAGCAGGCTGGCGTACCGGTCGACCAGGGCGTCCCACGCCGCCTGGTCGCCGCGCGCGGCCGCCTCGAGCAGGGTCGTGGTGTCCACTTCACCTCCGCTTGACCCACTCAGCCTAGCCAACAGCAGCCCTTCGGACCCGTACGCCATCGGGGGACTCCTTCGCGTCTTCCCCCCGCTCAGCCGATCCGGTGAGAGCGCCGGAAATACCTGAACCACCCCGGCCGTGGCCGCCGTGTGCCCGGTGGGAGTGGTGGAGATGGTGCGGAGTCTTGTGCTGGTTGCGCTGGTCGTGGAGCTGGTCGCCTGCGGGCCGCCGGTGGTGGAGGTGGACGGGCGGGCGCTGCCGGTGCCGGTGCGCACCGGCGCGCCCCCGGGCGAGCTGCTCGGGGACACGCCGGTGGCGCCGGTCGTCGTGAAGCTCTAGTTGAACGGATCCAGGGTCAGGTAGGCCGTCGCCGGGTTGCCGTCGTTGACCAGTGATTCGTAGTGGCCGACGTCGTCGAACGCGAAGGCGTACGCCTTGCCGTCGGCCATCTGCGCGTGGATCTTGCGCGCGTAGTGGTTGGTGACGGCGTCCTGGTAGAAGCCGGCCGAACTGGTGTCCGGCTGGTTCGCGTTGGTCAGCAGCGTCGAGCGGTTGAAGCCCGCGCAGAGGGTGCGCGAGATCTGGCCGCGGACGTCGTTCGGCGCGTCGAGGTTCTTGTAGCAGCCGAAGACGCTGTCGGAATCCGGTTTCTGGAACGCCGTCACGAAGCCGCCGGAGGTGTTCGTGAAGTTCATCGTGTTACCGGAGACCCGGCCGTAGTACTTCACGTTCGGCTGGTCGGCCACCGGCATCACGGTCAGCGTCGACGAGCTGTACTTCGTCCAGACGCGGTTGATGTAGTCCTGCAACACGTTCGCGGGCAGCGCACCGGCCTCGATGCCGTGGGAGGGAGCCAGTGCGCGCAGGACCGTGCCGTCGGAGCGGGTGCGGATCAGGTTGGCCCAGCCACCCGGCTGGCCGCGCAGCGCGGTGTAGAAACCGTTGTAGCCGCCCGGTTTCAGGTGTCCGGTGCTCCTGGTGGTGCCGCCGACGGGCTGCACGCCGACCGCGTACGGCGCCGAGAACATGTCCACCTGGGTGCTGTTGAGCCACAGGCCGCCGTCGTTGAGCGTGTACTCCGACCAGTTGAAGAGGATGTTGACGTTCGGGTCGGACGGGTTCTGGACCGCCGGCTGGACCAGGCCGCCGGTGGCGAGCTTGAAGACGAGCTTCTGCCCGTAGGAGAAGTAGATCCGGCCGGAGAACTTCGGGATCCGGATGGTGATCGACTGGCCGTTCGCGGGGCCGGGGATCGACGCGTCGGGCGCCGGGATCGGCGGCACCGCGCCGCCGGGCCAGACGTGGAACGTGCCGTTCGCGTCGGCCCAGCCCTGCTGCCCGGTGGCCAGGTTCGTGCCGAGGTCGTAGAGGTACACGGGATCGCTGCGACCCGAGTTGTTGGTGATCTTCAGGGGAATCGTCGCCGGGACCGCTTCGGCGGCGGGGGCGGTCGCGACGGCCGTCGCGAATGCCGCCACCAGCACCGCAAGCCGTTGTCGGACGGACGTTTTCGTGCGCACGGGCGCCTCCTCGTCGAGGCCGGTGATCGCAAGTTGTTCAGACCATTTCAGCGTCGGTGGCCCGGCGAGGACTTGTCAAAGGTTGATAATTATCAGCCCCCGTCCGGACCAACGGCCGCCGTTGCGCGGAGACGACGGCGGCCAGCACGATCGCCGCGCCGAGCAGCTGCCACGGCGTCAGCCGCTGGCCCAGGACGAGCCAGCCGAGCAGGGTGGCGACGACCGGGCTCAGCAGCCCGAGGAACGTCACGTGCGTGGCCGGCAGCGCGCGGATCCCGCGGAACCACAGGGCGTACGCGAACGCGGCGCCGATCAGCGAAAGGTAGGCGTATCCCGCGAGGTTCGCCGCGGACAGCGACGCGGGCGGCGCGCCTTCGACGGCCAGCGCGACCGGCACGAGCACCAGCCCGCCCGCGACGAGCTGCCAGCCCGTGGTCGCCAGCAGGGGTGCGGGGGACGTCCAGCGCTTGCTCAGCACGACGCCGGTGGCCATCACGACCGCGCCGCCGGCCGCCGCGGCGACGCCGATCGCGTCGAGGCGCGCGGAGGACTGCAGCACCAGCAGGCTGACGCCGGCGACCCCGGCCACGCCGGCGAGCACGGTGCGCCGGGTCAGGCGTTCGCCGAGCAGGCCGGTGGACAGGCCCGCGACCAGCAGCGGCTGCAGCGCGCCGAGGGTGGCGGCGACCCCGCCGGGCAGCCGGTAGGCGGCGACGAACAGCAGGGCGAGGAACGCGCCGATGTTCAGCGTGCCGAGCACGAGCGAGCGCCACCACCAGTCGCCCTTCGGCAGCCGTCGGGTCAGCGCCACCAGCAGCAGGCCGGCGGGCAGGGCCCGGAGGACGGCGGCGAGCAGCGGGCGGTCGGGCGGCAGGAACTCGGTGGTGACGAGGTAGGTGGTGCCCCAGACGGCCGGGGCGAGGGCGGTGAGGAGGAGCTGTTTGTTTAGCACTAAGATAGATTACCTCAGTGCTAAGGTACTTGGCTACCTGTTCGCTTACCGCTAAGGCATCGGTTACGCTGTGCGGATGGCGGACCATGTGGACCGGGTGCTCGCGCAGTGGCACGCCGAGCGCCCCGACCTCGACGTTTCCCCGATGGGGGTGATCGGCCGGCTGTCGCGGCTGAGTGCGCTGGTCGACGCGGAGCTGCGCCGCACGTTCGCCCGTCACGGCCTGGACCGCGCGACGTTCGACGTCCTCGCCACCCTCCGCCGCAGCGGCCCGCCGTACCGGCTGACCCCGACGGAGCTGATGCGCTCGGCGATGGTGACGTCGGGCGCGATCACCCAGCGGCTGGACAAGATGGAGGCGCGCGGGCTGGTCGAGCGCACGCCGGACGAGGCGGACGGCCGCGGGGTCCGGGTGCGGCTGACCGAGGCCGGCGGGGAGCTGATCGACCGGGCGTTGCCCGAGCACGTCGAGACCGAGCACCGGATCCTGGCCGCGTTGGACGCCGCTGAGCGTGACGAACTGGCCGCGACGCTGCGGACCCTCCTGGAAAGCCTGGGCGGCGCCGGGTCCTGAAGCGCCCCAATGTGGCGTTCGGTGCGTTGGGCGCACCCAATGTGGCGTTCGGTGCGTTGGATGCACCCAACGCCACATTGGGGCGCTTGGGTGAGTCCTAGGAGATCCGCCGGACCGGTTCGCTGCCCAGCAGCAGGTCCAGGTCGATCCGCCCGCCGGCGGCGGCCAGGACCGCGTCGATGGCCAGGTCGACGTCGAGCTTGCGGCCGTGCTGGTCGGCGTACGCGCGCATCAGGTTGCCGATGTGCCGCTCCGGGTTGCGCCACGACGGCCACCGCAGCGACGCCTGCTTCGCCAGCTTCGTGAAGTTCGACTGCCGCACCGTCGCTTCCAGCAGCCATTCCAGGTAGACGCGCATCGCGTGGAACGCCGTGTGGGCGGGCGTCGCCACCGGGCCGTGGCCGGGCACCAGGGTGCGCGGGCGGAAGGTGTCCTGGAGCCAGTCGAGCGCGTCGAGCCAGCCGGGGATCGAACCGTGCACCGCCATCGGGGTGTCGCCGATGAACACCAGGTCGCCGGTGAACAGCGTGCTCGAACGCGGCTCGTGCACCACCAGGTCGCCGGCCGTGTGCGCGACCCCCGGCACCGCCACGACGTCGACCACCGCGCCGCCCAGGTCTAGCTCGTGCCAGCCGGTCACCGGCCGGACGGCTTCGGGCTCCGGCGGCTCGAGCACGCCCCAGTGCGTGTAGGTGAAGACGTTGCCGTACGTCTGCGGCCCGGCCTTGACCAGGTCGAGGCTGCCGGGCGCGGCCAGCGCCGTGCCGCCGTCGCGGAGGGCGACGCCGAGTCCGTTGTGGTGTTCGCCGTGCGCGTGCGTGATGACGACCGTGAGTTCCTGGTCGCCCGCGTACTTGCGGACGTCGCGCAGCAGTTCCAGGGTCGCCTGTTCGGTGCCGCAGGTGTCGATCAGCGCGACGCCCTCGGTGCCCTGGATCCAGCCGCTGTTCGCGACGAACCACTCGGCCGGGCTCTTCACGTACGCCACCACTCCGGGCCGGGCGTGCCGGAGCGGGACGATGTTCGATCTGACGGCCGGCATGGCTTTCCTCCCCTGAACGGACGATGCGGTTAACGACGGTGACCGGGTGAGGTTGCGCGGTTTCTCCCGGAATGTTTCCGCCGATTTCTGTCGGCTGACCGGTCGAGAATTTTTCGGATTTGCCGTGGTGCGGGGTCTTGACAGTCGATCACAACCGTCCATACTGGTATATACCTTTATGGGAGGGTCCGGGAAAAATCCAGGGGGACTTCGCGCTCGTGGGCCGACGGAAGGTCTGAGGGGTCCTTCCGTCGGCCGCGCGAAGGCCGGTCACCGGCGGTGTTGACACAGATACTGGTACGAACCAGTATGACTCCTGCCGGCCGGGAGGAGAAACATGGCGGGGGCACACGTCCGGATCGACAACCGGCTCATCCACGGTCAGGTCACCCTCGCGTGGACCCGCCGCCTCGGCGTGCGCCGGCTGGTCGTGTGCAACGACGACGTCGCCGCCGACGACCTCCAGCGGATGCTGCTCCCGCAGGCCGCGCGGGGACTGCCCACGGACGTGCTCTCGGTCGAGGCCACGCTGGCCATGGAAGCCGGCGCGGACGTCATGATCATCGCCAAACACCCGGAAGACGTCTTCCGCCTCGTCGACGGCGGCCTGCGGCCCGAAGTCGTCAACGTCGGGAACGCGGCCCCCCGGCCGGGTGACCCCTACACCATGGTCACCCGCTCGGTCGCGGTCACCGCGGACGAGGCCGACGCCTACCGCAAGCTCGCCGCCGGCGGCGTCCCGCTCGTCACGCAGCTGCTGCCGCAGGACAAGCCCGCCGATTTCGTCCCGCTGCTCGACCGGAAAGGGCTCTAGCTCCGCATGCTCGTCGCGTTGGCCCTGACCCTGTGGGCGATCTACTGCACCTACGACGGCCTCGGGCCGTTCCTGATCTACGCCCAGCGCCCGCTGATCGCCGGCTCGGTGGCCGGGCTGATCACCGGGCACCCCCTGCTCGGCCTGCTCATCGGCGCGACGCTGGAGCTGGCCGCCCTCGGCGTCTACACCTACGGCGGCGCCACCATCCCGGACTACCAGACCGGCGCCATCGTCGGCACCGCGCTCGCCGCGGGGGCCGCCGGCGCCCCGGCCGCGCAGGCCGCGATCGGCATCGGCGTCGGGCTGCCCGCGGCGATCCTGCTCGCGGCGCTGGACCCGGTCGGCAAGATGGTCACCACCGGGCTGGTGCACCGGGCCGACGGCTACGCCGCCGACGGCAACGCCCGCGGCCTGGCCATGATCCACTGGGTCAGCCTGGTCCCGTGGGTGGCCGTGCGCGCGGTCCCGACGTTCCTCGCCGCGCTCGCCGCGTCCGGCGGGCTGGTCAAGGACATCACCGCGAGCATCCCGGCCGGGTTCGTCCAGGGCATGACGCTGGCCGGTTCGCTGCTGCCTGCGGTCGGCTTCGCGCTGCTGCTCGGCATGATGGAGCTGTCGCGCTACTGGTACCTGCTGCTCATCGGGTTCGTCGGGTTCGCCTACCTGCACCTGCCGGTGCTGGGAATCGCGCTGATCGGCGTCGCGGTCGCGATGCTGTTCGTGACGCTGAAGCGCGACGAACCCGCGCTCGCCGTGCCCGAAGCGGCGCCCGCCGATGAGTCCACAGTGGACCCTCGGCTGACCAAGCAGGACCTGCGCCGGGTGTTCCGCCGGTACTTCTGGTCCAGCCAGATCTCCTGGAACTACGAGCGGATGCAGGCGCTCGGCTTCGCGTACTCGATGGAACCGGTGCTGCGCCGGCTGTACCCGGAGAAGGCCGACTACGTCGCCGGCCTGCAGCGGCACCTGCAGTTCTTCAACACCTCGGTGCTCGTCGGCGGCCCGCTGATCCTCGGCTCCAGCGTCGCACTCGAAGAAGCCGGCACGCCGAAGTCGGCGGCGAGCACGAAGGTCGCGCTGATGGGGCCGATGGCCGGCATCGGCGACACCGTCGTCTTCGCGCTGTACAACAGCATCGTCTTCACCATGGGCGCGTCGTGGGCGTTGCAGGGCAACTGGCTCGGGCCCGCCTTCGCCGCCTTCATGGTGCTCGTGCCGTACGCGCTGGTGCGGCGCTGGCAGTTCTCCTTCGCCTACCGCGAGGGCAAGCGCCTGGCCGGGCACCTCGCCGCCGGGGCGCTCGCGCGCGTCGCCCAGGGGGCGACCGTGCTCGGGTTCGTCGTCCTCGGCGGGTTCATCCCGTCGATCGTCAAGGTCGTCACCACGCTGACCTACCGGCAGACCACCACGGTCCAGGGGCAGCCGGTGACGCAGTCGGTGGCGATCCAGGACCGGCTCGACGAACTGCTCCCGTTCCTGCTCCCGGTGCTCGTCACGGCCGGGGTGTACCTGCTGACGGTCAAGGCGCGGCTGCGGCCGGTCTGGGTCATCGGCATCGTCGTCGTGGCCGGGGTCGTCCTGGGGTGGCTCGGCTGGTTCGCGCCATCGGCCCCGGCGAAGAGTTAGGAGTCGCCATGCCCGTCCCGATCATCCTCGCCGGCCACGGCCGGCTGCCCTCCGGCGTCGGGGAAGCCGCCGAGATGATCCTCGGCCCGCAGTCGCGGCTGAAGGTCTGCGAGCTGAGCCCGCGCGACAGCCCGGAGGAGTTCGGCGCCCGCGTGCTCGCGCTGGCCGGCGACGCCCCCGGCGTGCTCGTGCTCGCCGATCTGCACGGCGGCTCGCCGTTCAACGCCGTCCGCACGCTCGCGGCCGGGCACCCGCGGCTCCAGCTGGTCTCGGGCCTGAACCTGCCGATGCTGCTGGAAGTCCTGCTGCACGCGACCGACGACGTCACCGAGCTGGCCGGGGTGGCGCGCGCCGCCGGCCGCGACGGCGTCGTCGACGTCCTGGAATCGACCTGGTGACCGCCGCGCTCCTGCTCGCCGCGCAAGACGTCCGGATCACGCCGGGACCCGGGCACCCGCTCGGCGGCTACCTGGCCCGGGACGGCGTCGCGACCGGCACGCACGACGACCTCGAAGCGTCCTTGATCTGGCTGTCCACCGAGGACGACCCCGGCGTGGTGTGGGTGGCGCTGGACGCCCTCGCCGTCGACGCCGGCCTGACCCGCACCCTGGCTGACGCGGTCGCCGCGGCGGTGGGCATCGACCCGGACCGGGTGCTCGTCTGCGCGTCGCACACGCACTCCGGGCCCGAGGGCTGGACCGGCCCGCTGCACCCCGGCCTGCCCGGGCGGCGCGACGCCGGGCTGGTCGGCGGCATGGCGGAGAAGGTGGCCGGCGCGGCGCTGCGGCTGCGCGCCGGCCGCGGCCGGGTCCGCGCCCGCTGGCACGCGGGCACGACCGAAGCCGTCGGCGGCAACCGCTACCGGCCGGACGGACCGCACGACACGTCGTTCGGCGTGCTCGAGCTGCGCCGCGACGACGGCACGCCGGCCGCGCTGCTGTTCGACTACGCCAGCCACCCGACGGTGCTCGGCCCGGACAACCTGGCCTGGTCGGCGGACTGGCCGGGAGCGACCCGCCGCGAGCTGGCCACCCTGGTCGGCCAGCCGGTGGCGGCGTTCCTGCAGGGAGCGGCGGGCGACGCGAGCTCCCGCTTCGTCCGCCGGGGGCGCGACCACGCCGAGGTCCGCACGCTCGGCGGCCACCTGGCGACGTCCATCGCCCGCACACTGGCGACGGTGACGTCCCCGCCGGCGACGGTCGGCCCGGTCCACCTGACCCGCTCGACACTGCACCTGCCCTACCGCGACATCCCCTCGCTGGAGGTCAGCATCGAGCTGCGCCAGACGGCCGAGGCGGCGTGGCAACGCGAGCTGGCCCACCACGGCGAGGACCACCCGGCGGTCCGCATCGCCCAGACCCGCTACGAGGGCTGCGCAATGCTGGCGACCATGGCGGCGAGCGGCCGGCCGACGGGGTGCGCGGAGGTGCCGGTGAGCGTGGTGTCGCTGGGCGAGATCGCCTGGCTGCACACACCGTTCGAGCTGTTCGCCTCGCTGGGCCTGCGCATCCGCCGCGGCAGCCCGTTCCGCCACACCCGCGTGATCGGCTACACGGACGGATATCTGGGCTACCTGCCCGACGCGGACGGCCACCGCGACGGGATCTACGAGTCGTACGTGACGCTGTTCAGCCCGGAGGCGGGGGACGAACTGGTGGAGCACTGCCTGAAGGTCCTGCGGGCGCACCGGATCAGCTGCTGCGCCGAAGGGGAACCGCCGACCCCAGGCTGAGCAGCGCGATGGCGAGAATGCCGGTGCCGGCGAGGACGAAGCCCGCGTCGAGGTGCGGGTTGACCTCGTCGCGCGGCATCGGGCGGACGAAGCGGGCCGGGTCGATGAGCGCCGTCGTCCGGTCGCCGGGGGCGAATTCGGTTGTTGTGCGGAGGTCGCCCGGTAGCGGGGCCGGTTTTCCCGGCACGACGAGCCGGTAGGCGCCGGCCTGCCGGGCCGGGGCCACCTCCGCCGCGACCGGTGTGCCGCGGTCGGTGAGCGTCAGCTCGGTCACCAGCGCCGGTCCGGACAGAGCCAGCAGGAGCAGGCCGAACATGCCGAACGACAGCCGGGCGAAGCCCTCGTCCGGCCGCAGGTCGCCCCACCGGTACGCGACCGCCCACACCGCCGCGGCGATCGCGCCGAAGCCGAGGCCCGCGACCAGCGCCGCGTCGGCCTGGCGTTGCTGGTGCGCCGACCAGACGCTGACCACCGCCGCCGCCGCGAGGACCCCGAGCAGCAGCACCGGCCGGTGCAGGTCGTTGCCGTAGGTCACCGCGGGCGGCTCGGGCACCGTACGCGGCTCGGCGAGCGGCCTCGGTTCGGGAGCGCGCGGCGGGCGGGTGGACCTGGTCGCCAGCACCGCGCCGAGAACGGTCGCCACCAGCAGGAGCTGTCGCGTCTTCCGTGTCGCCATCGGGCCCCCCTTGCGCCGTTTCCGCTACCACGCGGGCCGGGCGCCGGGGGTTGCCTCAGGACGCCGGGCTGCGGCGCGCCTGCGTGAACACCGTGTAGCGGTCCGCGCGGTACAGCGACCGGCCGGCTTCGATGACGCCGCCGCTCTGGTCGTGCAGCGTGCCCTCGATGATCAGGCACGGCTGGGTGGCTTCGATGCCGAGCAGGGCCGCGTCGTGGCTGTTGGGCAGGACCGCGGAGATGGCCGTGTCGTTCCACTCCGGGCGGACGCCCCAGCGTTCCTCGATCGTGCGGTGCAGGGACTGGGTTTCCCAGTCGAACAGCTCGATGTCCGGGAACCGGTCGACGCTCAGGTTGGTGCGCTCGACCGCGAACGGCTCGTCTTCGACGTAGCGGAGGCGCTCCAGCCGGAAGACCCGGGCGCCGGGCGGCACGTTCAGCCGTCCCGCGATGCGGGGGCCCGCGCTTTCGACCTCGGCGTGCAGGACTTTCGTCTTCGGGACGACGCCGCGGGCCTGCATGTCCTCGGTGAACGAGGTCAGCATGTCGATGTGCGCGGCCTGCCGCTCGGCGGTGAAGGTCGCGGTGCCGTGCTGGCGGTAGAGGATGCCGTCGGCGACCAGGCGGTTGATCTCCTGCCGGACGGTGCCGCGGGCCACCTGGAAGTGCTCGGCGAGGAACCGTTCGGACGGCATCAGCCGCCCCGGCCCGGCCTCGGTGGCGGCGCTCTCGAGGATTTCCCGCAGCTGGTCGCCCTTCGGCCGCCCCGGCTGCAGCGCGTCCGGCAGACGCAGATCGCTCGCGGCGACGTGTTTCGGACGGGGCATGCCTTCAGTATGTCGCGCCCCGGCCGGGGAGGTAACACCCGGCGAGCCTCGGGGCGCCAGGGCAAAGCGGCGGCAAAGCCGGTTTTCCGCAGGTTGACGCAGGCTCGCCAGGGCCAGGGCCAGGGCCAGGGCCGGGGCCGGGGCCGGGGCCGGGAGCGCGGGAGCCGGAGGCTGGGGGCCGGGGCCGGGCCGGGGCCGCGGGAGCCGGGAGTTGGGAGCCGGGAGCCGGGGGCTGGGGGCCGGGAGCGCGGGAGCCGGGGGCCGGGAGCGCGAGAGCTGGGGGCTGGGGGCCGCGGGAGCCGGGAACCGGGAGTCGAGGCCGGGAGCTGGAGCCGGGAGCCGGGGGCCGGGGGCGCGGGGCCGGGGGCTGGGGCCGAGGGCCGGGAGCCGGGAGCCGGGAGCCGAGGCCGGGAGCTGGGGGCCGGGAGTTGGGGGCCGGGAGTTGGGAGCTGGGAGCCGGGGGCCGGGAGCCGGAACTTGGGAGCCGGGAGTCGAGGCCGGGAGCCGGAAAGCCGGGAGCTGGGACCTGGGAAGCCGGAAGCCGGGGAGCCGGTCAGCCCGTGGCCCGGTCGCCGAGCCGTGCGAGGAACTCGCCGGCCACGGCTTCCCCCGTCACGTGCCCCACCGCGCGGTACAGCGCCTGGGACTCACGCGCCGTCCCGCCGGCCAGGATCGAACGCCCGGCCGCCTCCTGGACCGCCGCCAAGCCCAGCAGGGCCTCCGCCTCCACCACGCGGAACCCGCCCGCGCGGGCCGCGTCCAGGGCCGTCCGGGCGTGCTCGCCCGCCTCGCCCGGCCGTCCGTCGGCCGCCAGGACCCGGGCCAGCGTCGCCGCCGCCTCGGCCAGCTGGCCGCGCAGCCCCGACTCCGCCGTCAGGGACCGCGCCTCGCGCAGCACCCGCTCGGCCGCCGCCAGGTCGCCCCGGCTCTCCTCCGCCCGGCCCAGCGCGATCAAGGCCGCCGCTTCCACCTGGCGGTCGCCGTCGCGGCGGACGCACTCCAGGGCCGTGGCCGCCGTGGCCGCCGCGGCCGGGTGGTCGCCGCGGGCGATCTGCAGCGCGCTCACCACGTTCAGCGTCGTGGCCTCACCGAAGCTGGAGCCCAGGTCGCGGAACGCTCCCAGCGCCTGGTCGAGGATTTCGCCCGCGGTGGCCAGCCGCCCGGTCGCCAGGAGGACCGAGCCGAGGTCGGCGAGGTTGGCCGCCTCCCAGAACGCCAGATCCTCCTTGCGGGCCAGCGCGATCGCCTCCACCAGGCAGTCCTCCGCCTGCTCCAGCCGCCCCAGCTGCCGGTAGTGGCAGCTCAGCGAGTTGAGCGCCAGCGCTTCGCCCGACCGGTTGGCCAGCTCGCGGAACAGCTGGATCGCGCGCCGGCTGTGCTCGACGGCCTCCGACAGCCGGCCCGTCCACTCCAGCATCGCGCCGAGGTTCGCCACCGCCGTCGCCTCGCACTGGCGCCACCCGCACGCGCGGCTGGCCAGCACCGCCTTCTCCGAGTGCCGGATGCCCGCTTCGTGCTGGCCCTCGCGGAAGTACGCGCCGCCCATCGACAGGTGCACCAGTGCTTCGGCGGGCTGGGCGCCGTGGTCCTGCGCCGCGCGCAGCACGATCGGGGCCAGCTCGAGCCACTCCGCGCGCCGGCCGTGGTCGTGGAAGAACCGCCGCAACGCGTCGGCGAGGTACCAGGCGCCCGGGTACGGCCCGCGCGCCGCCGCCTGGCGCAGGGCTGCCGAGAGGTTCGGCACCTCGACGTCCAGCCAGGCCACCGCTTCCGCGGCACCCGCGAAGGCGACCGGGCTCGGCGCCGAGGGCGCGTCCTCGCGGGGGAGCGCCACGATCCGCGCGCCGAGCAGCGCGACGGCGGCGTCCGCGGCCGCGCAGTAGCCGGTGAACAGCCGCTCCCACGCCTCCTCGCGCGCGGGCTCGTCCTCCTCGGCGCGGACGCACTGCTCGGCGTAGCGGCGGGCGAGGTCGTGGAAGCGGTACCGGCGGGGTGCGTGCGCTTCCAGGAGGTTCGCCGCGATCAGCCCGCGCAGCCGCCGGGTCGCCTCGTCGACCGGTACCTCCAGCAGGGCGGACGCGGCGATTGCGGTGAAGTCGGTGCCCGGCACCAGCGCGAGCAGCCGGAACGCCTGCCGCAGCCCGGGCGCCAGCGCCTGGTAGGACACCGAAAACGCCTTGGCGACGGCGCTTTCGCCGTCGAAGCCGAGGTGGCCCAGCGGGTCGCCGCGCAGCTCGTCGACGAGCTCGCCGATGCTGGCGACGCCGGTGTTCGCCGCCGCGATCCGCAGGGCCAGCGGGTGGTGGCCGCACAGCCGGGCCAGCTCGGCCGCCGCTTCGGGTTCGGCGGCGGTCCGGTCGCCGAGCAGGGCGGTCAGCAGCGCTTGCGAGTCGGCCTCGCGCAGCTGCGCCAGGCCGAGCGACCGCGCGCCGACGCGGGCGACGAGCTCGTCGAGCCGGTGGCGGCTGGTCACCAGCACCCGCCCCGACGACGGCAGCAGCGGCAGCACCTGGGCCGGGTCGCGGGCGTTGTCCAGCACGACCAGGGCCTGCCGGTCGGCCAGCAGCGTCCGGTAGAGCTTGCTCTGGTCGTCGACCCCGGGCGGGACGTCCCGCAGGTCGACGCCGAGGGTCCGCAGCAGCTGCGCGAGCGCGGCGGCGGGGGTGAGCGGCTCGTCTTCGGCGTCGAAGCCGCGCAGGTTCACGTACAGCTGGCCGTCGGGGTAGCGCGCCCGCGCGGTGTGGGCCCAGTGCACGGCCAGCGCGGTCTTGCCGACGCCGGCGGTGCCGGTGATCACCCAGACGTCCCCGGGTTCGTCGAGTGCGGCCAGCTCGGGCGCCCGGCCGGCGAACCCGCGGACGTCCAGCGGCAGTTCGGCGGGCCGCGGAACGGCCGGGGCGGCGGGCGGCGCCGGCTCGCCCTCGCCGCGCAGGATCCGCATCCGCAGGTCCTGCAGGGCCTGACCGGGCTCGATGCCGAGTTCGTCGACCAGCAGCCGGTGCGCCCGCGCGTAGGTTTCCAGGGCTTCCGGGGTCCGGCCGCAGCGGTGCAGCGCGAGCATCAGCGCGGCCCGCAGGCGTTCGCGGAACGGGTGTTCGTCGACGAGCCGCCGCAGTTCCCCGACGACCTCGCCGTGCCGTCCCGCGACGAGCTCCTGTTCGTACAGCTCTTCGAGGACGACGAGCCGGCGTTCGGCCAGCGCCGGGCCTTCGTATTCGGCGAGCGACTCGCTCACCCCGCCGAGCGGGGTGCCGTCCCACAGCGCGAGCGCGGCCCGCAGGTGCGCGACGGCGTCCGCCCCGGAAGTGGCCCGGGCCTTGGCGACCTCCTCGTCGAAGACGTCGAGGTCCCGATCGCCGGGAGCGACCTCGATGACGTACCCGGGCGCGCGCCGCACGATGACGTCGCGGCCGAGCAGCTTCCGCAGTTCCGAGATGTGCACCTGCAGCCGCCCACGGACACTCGGCGGCGCGTTCTCGCCCCAGGTCAGGTCGATGAGGCGGTCCTCGGTGACGACCCGGTTGGGGTTCAGCAGCAGCGCGGCCAGCACGGACGTCTGTTTCTGGCCGCCGGGGCGGACCGGGCCCGCGTCACCGAGGACGGTGACCGGTCCGAGCAGGCGGTAGCGCACGTGATGCCCCCCGGAAGACGGACCGAAGCGAAACGGAAGTGCTGTGGACGACCCTATCCCCGGGCAGGCTGGAAGGGAGGCCACGGGTGGACCGAGACGACGTCCAGCGTCTGTTGTTCGTCTGCTTCCCGGACGCCGGGGAAGCCGCCGGCCGCTACCGCGCCTGGCGCGATCCACGGATCGCGGTGCAGGTCGTGGAGCTGCCGGGCCGGGGCGAACGCCGGGACGAGCACCCCTACCGCGACATGTGGCTGGTGGTCGAGGCACTGGCCGGGGAACTGGCCGGGGCGCTCGAGACCCCGCACGTGCTGTTCGGTGCGGGGCTCGGCGCCCTGGTCGCCTACCGGCTGGCCCAGCGCCGGGTGGCCGCGGGACTGGGGGTCCCGCGGGCACTCGTCGTG
The DNA here is from genome assembly GCF_053601215.1 of Amycolatopsis sp. NPDC004772. NCBI lineage: Bacteria > Bacillati > Actinomycetota > Actinomycetes > Pseudonocardiales > Pseudonocardiaceae > Amycolatopsis > Amycolatopsis sp. NPDC004772. Next base: position 544 of record NZ_JBSGBK010000100.1, on the reverse strand, counting down.
GCCCACCAGGCACCCCCATCCCGGGCGGCGCGCGCGGTACCGGAACAGGCGGGCCGCGCGGACGTCAGCCTGCTGGCGAGTGACGCGCACCTCCCGGTGGCCCCACCGCTGCCGTGCCCGATCAGGGGATTCGGCGAGCCGCACGTGATGACGGGGTGGGGCGAGCACACGAGCGCGGGCTTCGTGCTGACGCCGGCGCGGGCGCAGGACAGTGCGGCGATTCTGCGTGATGCGGTGTTGCGGTCGACGCAGTTGATCTCGGCGATGGCGGTGCAGGCGCCGAAGCTGGCTTAGGGGGCGTTGGCTGGGGGTGCGAGGTGGCCACGGCGTTGCCAGACGGGGACCGGCGGCCGGGGTGCGGGACGGGTTGGGCGCTGTGAACCGGCGGCCGAGGGCGTAAGCCGGGTTGGGGTCGCTGCGGACCGGCGGCCGGGAGCGCAAGGGAACCAGCGACGTCACCAGACCTCCCCCGCCCCTCATCCCAGCCTTCCCTTCAGTCGGCGGCCGGGTGTGTCAAGGCACGCTTTCCCGCCTTGACACACCC